>NZ_BAAAMR010000017.1:0-109858 GCF_039529375.1 Actinomadura napierensis | reverse complement strand
ATGATCCTTCCCGGCCGAGGCATCGGCCCCAGCCTTCCGGATCACCACCCCACCCACACGATCTTTCGGACAGTCCCCGGCCCGACCATTTCGGACGGCGGCCCCTTCTGCGGCGGCGCCGACGCTGTGGCGAGCACCACCGGCAGTCACGAGGGGACGGCGCGCGTTCGGCAGTGTCCTGCTGCGGTCGGGCGCGAGAGACGGTGCGCCGCGTCCGAGGGCGGCCCGGCCGCGTGCGGCCGGTGTCCTGCTGCGGTCGGGCGGGAGATGGTGCGGCGCGTCCCCGCGGGGTCCGCCGCATGCGGCCGGTCTCCTGGCCGCCGTCAGGCGAGAGAGACGGGGCACCGCATCCCAGTGCGGTGGCAACGTGCCGTCGGTGCGCTGACTGCTGACGGGCGCTGCATGCCAGAGCGTTCCGGCTGCGTGCGGCCGGTGGCCTGGTCGCTGTCAGGCCGGATAGATGGGCCACGCGCGTCCCAGAGGGGTTGCGACGCGTCGCCGGTGTCCTGACTGCCATCGGGCGACAGATGGTTCGGCGCCTCTCGGGGAGGCTGGCCGCGTGCAGTTGGTGTTCTGGCTGCCGTTGGGCTGGGAGGAGGCGCCGCGTCCCCGGGTGGTGGGCGGGTTTGGGTGGTGTTGGGGTGCCGGGGGCGGTTGTGGGGAACTGGGGCGGGGGATATGGCGGGTGATTCGGACGAGATCTGGCGCGGTCTCGGCCAACGGCGTCCCGGATGGTTAGGGTCGAAAGGGCAGCCCGCCTCCCGAGGAGTCACATGACCACCGTGATCCTGGTCCTGCTCTGCCTTGCGATCGCCGGACGCGAGCTCTACCTGGCCTCCGACAAGCGGCTCCCGCAAGCACAGGCGGACGTGCGCGACCTGCGCACGCAGTTGGCCGAGCTCGCCGAGCGGCACGACGCGCTCAAGTCCAAGGTCGACGCCGCGGCCGAGCGGTCCGGGATCCCGATCCCGCGGCCGGCCGCCGACGGCGCGTCCACCGAGGTCATCGACCGGCTGGACGCGTTCTCCGGACGGGTCGACCGGCTGGAGAAGGAGACCGCCGATCTCGCCGGGGAACTGGCCGGACTCGGCCTCGACCGGGAGGCCCAGCACGCACTGGCCCGCTCGCTCGACACGGTGGAGCAGGACGTGCGGGAGCTGCACCGGGACATGCTCGAACGCGTCGACCACGAGGAGGGCATCGTCCCCGGCGTCCTGCTCAGCGAGGAGGGAGAGGCGGAGGCGCTGCTCGCCGACGCTTACGAGAGGTGCGCCACCGAGTGCGGGATGCGGGTGCGCGTCCGCGACCAGCGGTCCCCGCAGGCGGCCGACGGCTCCTATCTGGGAACGGTCTACTACCTGTCCGGACGGCGTCCCGACGCGCTGGCCGAGGACCTGCTGACGCAGGTCGGAAGCCTGATCGACGCGCAGGACCCGGGGCCGTTGAGCGCGCTGCTCAGCGAGCTGGCGCATCTGCGAGGCGGCGGGATCGCGCGGTTCGGCGCGTTCACCGTGGTGCGCACGTCGAGCGCGCTGCTGTGCGGCGTCCTGCAGGACGACGCGCCCGCCGAGCCCTGGCAGCTCGCGGCGCGCCTCCGCGAGCTGCCGGACGACCGGCGGGCGGACCTGTCCTGGCTCCGTCCGGAGGAGTGATCAGGGCCGGACGAAGCGGGGCGCGGCCCCGTCCGTCCGGTCGACGGCGAACGCCAGCAGGCAGCGGGGCGCGTGCCCCGTGTCGATCTGCAGGCACAGGCCGACGCCCAGATCGGGGTCGATGACCACGGCGCGCCGCAGCGCGCGCAGCGCCCGCCGGGCGCGGGCCCGTGTCCGCGGGCGCGACGGCTCGTGCAGGGTGCCGGTGACCACGCGTGCCGCGTACCGCCAGAGCGCCAGGGAATCCAGGACGCGGACGCCCGCCGAGGTCAGGTTCGCGACGATGACGACGCCGCTGTCGTCGTCCTCGCCGGACGCCGCAGGCAGGGTGTCGTCCGGCAGGTCGCGGGGTTCCCGGGGCCCGCCCACCGCGCGGTGGTAGCGCAGCGGGTCGAGGGTGTCGATGACGAAGGCCCCCGCGTACGGCCTCGACGCCCGCGCCCGTCCGGGCCGCGCCCGCACGGGGTTCCGGGCGTTCAGGTGCGCACTGAGGTCGAAGACCATGCCGGCGTCGTCGAGCCAGGTGGGCAGGCCGAGCTTGGACGAGGCGGTGCGGTCCAGGCCGTCCACCATGCCGCGGAACTCGTCGGTGCGCCGCGAGAGCGTCGCCGCCATGCCCAGTCCGGGGAACGCCCCCTCCAGGACGGCGATCATCGCGCGCCAGGTCGTGCTGCCCATGAACTCGATCATGAACGCGTCGGCCAGCGCCCGGCGCCGTCCGGGGTCGTCCATGGGCCCCGGCGCGGCGGGGGCCGGACGTGCGGCGAGTCCCCCGCCCCGCGGTCGCGCGGGTTCGGGACGTGTCGCGTCCGGCTTTGTCAGTGAGGGGGGTGGTTCGGCGGTCAGTCCTTTCCCCGGCAGGAAGGGCTCGTCCGCCTCGCTACCGGGCCGTTTGTGCCGCCCGGTGCTCTGCGGTTCCCCGGCCTCTCCCGGCTGTAGGCCACCCGGCTTCCGGACGACCCATCGCTCCGGCTCGTCCTCCGGCGGCGCTCCGGAGGCCTCCTCGGGCACCGGCACGCCGGTCCCGTGAGGTGCCCACTGCGGTTCCTCCGGCGGCCGGGACGCCGGGACGTGCGGCGACCACTGGGGCGTCCCTTCCGAGGAAGGCACCTCCGCCGCCCTGTACGGCGAGTAGGACTCCCCCGAGCCCGCCACCGGGTCACGCGACGTCCACGGTGCGGGCTCACCCTCCGGTGACGAGGGCGCCGACGGCTGCGGAGGGACTGCCCGATCGCGGGGCGTCCACTGCGAAGGCGGCGCATCCGCCGGCTCGCCGGCGCCCGCCGCCGCCTCTGGAGCGGGCGGCTGCGCCTGGTCGTGGGGCGTCCACGGGGCGGGCGTCTGCCCTGGATCGGTGGACGGCTGCGGGCTGGCCTCGCGGGACGCCCACTGCGCGGAGGGCGTGACTGGGGGGTCTACCGGTTCGTCCGCAGGCGCCGGATTCGGAGGTTGTGCCTGGGCGTGGGGGGTCCACGGGGCGGGGGTGGCTTCCGGGGGCTGCGTCTCGGGGGCGGGTGGCCCCAGGGACGCCTCTGGAGAGTGCGGCGCCCAGTAGGCCGTCGGGTCCGTCCCCTCGCCGGAGGGCGGGTTCGGCGGCTGCGGCTGGTCGCGGAGGCTCCATGGCGCGGGGGTGGTCTCCGGCGGGTTCATCGGCTCGACCGGTTCCGCGGGACGCGGCGGGTGGGGCGTCCACGGGGCCTGCTTGGGGCGCGTCTCGGTGGGGTGGGGGGTCCACTCGGGGGGCGACGGGTCGGGGGTTCCGGGGTCCGGCGGCGGTGTGCCAGGGGGGTCGGGCGCTTCGGCGGCGGGGGGCGGGACGGGGACCCAGTCGGCGGGCTCTTCGGGGCGGGATCTGCTCCTGCCGGCGACATGGACGTCACCCGGGTGGGGCGGGGGCGCGGGGGCGTCGGGGTCCTCGGAGCCGGGACGGTCGCGTGGGCCGAATCTCACGGTGTCGATCCTGCGCTCTGGACGCGGGGGTCGGCAAGCGGGACGGAGGTCAACGGCGGCCGTCCTGGGCGCCGAAGAGGGCGGCGCAGAGGGATTCGAGGCGGTCGGGGCCGTCGTCGGCGGGCAGGACGGTGAGGACGGGGTCGTCGGGCGCGTCGAGGCGGAGCCGGACGGTGACCTCCCGGCGCATCGGCTCGTCGGTGCCCTGGGCGGCGGCGATGTCCTGGAGGCCGACGGAGACGGTCTCGGGGAGGTCGACGACGAGGGGCTGCTCGCCGGCGGGCAGCCGTTCGTGCCAGAGGTCGAGGACGCGGCGGGCGAGGCCGTTGAGGAGGCGGCCCCAGGGGACGACGAGGGCGGGCGGGACGTTCTCGGTCCGCAGTTCGGGGAGTCCGAACCGGGCGAGGCCGCGGGTGGTGAACCAGAAGCCGTGCGGCCCGGAGGTGTGCGGCAGGAGCATCCAGTCGGTGAGCCGGACGGTGCCGTCGGGTCCGGGCAGGGACCGGGTGAGCTGGTCGTGGGCGAGGATCTGCGGGGTGAAGACGTCGATGACGGGGGCGGTGCGGGCGGCGGCGACGGCTCCGGCGATGGCGCGGGCGGCCCATTCGTGCGCGGGCGGGTGGCCGGGGCGGTAGGCGGCGCGGACGGCGAGGATGTGCGTGGCGGTGTCGAGGGCGGTGAGGTCGGCGGGCGAGGCGCCGTAGGCGGCGAGCAGGTCGGCGGGCAGCGGCGGGAACTCGTCGGCGGGCCGCTGGTCGAGGGTGACCATGGGGCTGTCGAGCATGCCGAGCGCGAGGTCGCGCAGCGGCGGCCGCGTCCGCGCCGCGATCTCGTCGTGCGCGAGCCGGCCGGGGTCGGCGATCGGCGCGCCCAGCGCGACGGCGTAGGTGGCGTAGAGGGTCTCCGGGACCGGCAGTGTCAGGTTCTCGCCCACATCGTCCCCCGATGGGCCGTTGATGCGCTTCGACACTATCCAGGTGAGCGGACGGGGACGTTGGAAACTATCTGTCGCCGAGGGGACAGTTACCTCCCACCCGCGAGAGGCGGGCCGACGACCTCGGAGTTCACCGCGGCAGCCGGTGCTCGAACCACACCACCTTTCCTCCGTCGGTGCGGTGGGTGCCCCAGCGGGCGGCGAGGTGGCTGACGAGCTGGAGCCCGCGTCCGGACTCGGCGGTGGCGTCGGCGTGGCAGAGGTGCGGCATGTCCTGGCCGTCGTCGTAGACCTCGCAGAGCAGCGCGTCGCCGCGGATGAGCCGCAGCACGATGGACCCGGCGCCGTGCAGCAGGGCGTTGGTGACCAGCTCGCTGACCAGCAGCTGGACGGTGTCGCCGACGGCGTCGAGGCGCCATTCGGCGAGCTTGAAGGCGACCTGGGCGCGGATCTGCGGGACCATGCTCGGCTCGGGTTCCAGCTCCCAGACGGCGACGTCCTCCTTGGGGATGCCGTCGAGGCCGACGGCGACGATGGCGATGTCGTCGGCGGGGGCGGTGGTGGCGAGCGCGTCCAGCAGGTCGTCGCAGGTGTCCTCGAGCGGGTGGGCGGGGCCGGCGAGCCGGCCGCGCAGCTCCTCCAGGCCCTCGTCGATGTCGCGGTCGCGGCGTTCCAGCAGCCCGTCGGTGCACAGGACGAGCCGGGAGCCGTCCTCGACCGGGACCTCGATCGTCTCGAACGGCTCGCCGCCGACGCCGATCGGCAGACCGGCGGGGACGGGCAGCAGGCGGCTGTCGCCGCTCTCGGACACGAGGACGGGCGGGACGTGCCCGGCGTTGGCGAAGCGGCAGCGCCGGGCGACGGGGTCGTACACCGCGTACAGGCAGGTGGCGACGTAGCCCTCGCCGAGCCGGCGGGCGAGCGCGTCGAGCTGGCGGAGCAGCAGGTCGGGGCGCATGTCCTCGACGGCGAGGGTGCGCACGGCGGTGCGCATCTGGCCCATGATCGCGGCGGAGGTGAGGCCGTGCCCCATCACGTCGCCGACGACGATGCCGAGCCGGCGGCCGGGCAGCGGGAACGCGTCGAACCAGTCGCCGCCGACCTGGGCGGCCTGCCCGGCGGGCCGGTAGCGGTAGTGGACGCGGGCGCCGGGCACCTCGGGCGGGTCGGCGGGCAGCATGCTGCGCTGCAGCTCCTGCGCGACCTGGACCTCGCGCCGGTAGAGCCGCCCGTTGTCGACGCACAGCGCGGCGCGGCGGGCGAGCTCGTCGACCATGGCGAGGTCGAGCTCGCCGAAGCCGGGGCGGTCGGGCTTGCGCAGCAGCTTGAACGTGCCGAGCACCCGGCCGCGCGCGATCAGCGGGACGACCAGCAGGTCGCGGCCGGTGAACAGGGGGCGCAGGTCGCGGCCGCCGAGCGCGTCGGACAGCCGGGCCGCGTGCGCGGCGTCCATCCGCGCGATGTGCACCGGGCGGCCGGTGCTCATGGCCTGGACGAACGGGGTGCCGGCGGCGAGCCGCAGCGTCTCGTTCTCCGGGAGGACCCGCTCCCAGCTTCCGGGCTCGTCGTTGTGGGCGACGGCGACGCGCCGCATCTGGGCGGTCTCGTCGAGGTCGACGGCGGGCTGGGCGGAGTCCGCGACGACGCTTTCGAGCAGTTCGACGGCGGCGAGGTCGGCGACCCGCGGGACGAGGACCTCGGCGAGGGTGCGAGCGGCCTGCAGGTGGTCGAGGGAGCCGCCGATCTGCTGCCCGGCCTCGCTGAGGAAGGTCAGCGTCTCGTTCTCCTCGGTGCCCGGCGCGCCGCCCTCCCCGTCGGCGTGCGCGCCGTCGGCGCCTCCCTCGGTGGCGGCGCGGGGGCGGATGCGCAGGGCCCGGGGCATGTCGCCGATGTGCGGGACGACGGGCAGCCGCAGGGTCATGCTGAGCGAGACGGCGGGCCGGCCGAGGGCGAGGACGCGGGACGCGATCGCGTCGGCGGCGGCCGTTCCGGCGGCGGGCAGCAGCTCGGCGAGGCGGCGGACGAGCGGCCCGTCGCCATGCCCGGAGCCATCCGCCTCGCCCGAGCCGGACGCGCCCGAGCCCGAGCCGTCCGTGCCGAGGCCGTCGTCCCCCGGCGGGCCGAGGACGGGTTCGACGCGCAGCATCCGGGCTCCGGCGGCGCGCCGGGCGGAGCCGTCGGGCGCGGCGACGAGGACGTCGTCCATCGCCAGACCGGGGCCGTGCTCGCGCAGCCGGCGCAGGTCGGCGGCGAGCGCGAGGACGCGGACGGCGCCCTGGTCGCCGTCCGGCCCGATGCCGTCCGGCTCGATGGGGTACACCCACCAGCCGACCTCGGCGGGCTCGCCGTCGTCGGCGCGCGGCACCATGCAGGCGCCGCACCAGACGTGCCCGAACGCCTCCGGTTCGAAGGCGCCGCGGTGCTCCTGCGGGATCTGCAGGAGCGAGGCGGGGGAACGGCCGGCGGCCTGGAGCGGGCCGGCGCCGAACAGCTCGGTGGCGGCGTGGTTCCAGTGGTTGATGCGGCCGTGCTCGTTGAGGGTGAAGGCGGCCATGCTGACGACGCCCAGCAGGGGCTGGTCGAGGAACCGGGGCGGCCTGGCCCCGGCGCGGTGGTCGGCCGGGGCGGCGAGGGCCGTGCCCGGCGGCGGCCGTTCTCCGGCGTGTTGTTCTCCGGCGCGCTGTTCTCCGGCGGTGGTCACGCGGATCCCTCCCCTGGACGAAGATGCTGCGTTGCATCCGGCAACCCGCGGTGAAGGGGACGTTACCTCGGGTGAGGGACATTCACCGGTTGTTCTCGCGAACTCGGCACGGGTGAGCACTCACTCAGTACGCTGGAAGTGCTACTGTCCAGCGACGGGACGGTAAGGAGGCGCCGGTGGCGGCGGGCAGGGCTGCAGGCAGGACGGCGGGCAGGGCGACGGGCAGGGCGTCGGCCGGCGAGCCGATGCGGGAGCGGATCCTCGCGGCGGCGGTCGAGGTGATCCGGGAGCGCGGGATCACCGCCGCGACGACCAAGGAGATCGCGCGCGGCGCGGGCGTCTCCGAGGGCAGCCTCTACAACCATTTCGCCAACAAGACCGCCCTGTTCGCGGCGGCGCTGGGCGAGGTCACCGCCTCCGCGCGGACCGCGATGGCGGCCCTCGCGGGGTCCGCCGGCGAGGGAACGGTCGAGGGCAACCTCACCCGGCTGGGCGCCGCCATGGTGCGCTTCTACGGCGAACTGCTGCCGATGATCGGCCCGGTGCTGGCCGACCCCGACCTGATCGCCTGGCTGCGCGCGGACGGGCCCGTCCGGGCGCAGCGGCGGGCCGCGACCACAACCGGCCGCGGCATCGATCCGGCCCTCCCGCCCGGCTCCCCCGGCGGGCCGCCGTCCGGGCCTCCCGGCGGTCCGGCGGCCGGACCGGTCCTCGGCCACGCCGCGCTGATCGGCTATCTGGAGGCGGAGCAGCGGGCCGGGCGGCTGCCGGAGGGGGCGCCCCTGCCGTCCATCGCCGCCGCGCTGCTCGGTGGCTGCCAGCAGCACGCGTTCCTGATCCGGCTCGCGGGTCCGGAGACGGTCGCGGCCGGCGCCCGGCTCCCCGCCGACCCCGAGGAGTTCGCGGCCCAGCTCGTCCGGACGGTGCTGGCGGGGCATCTGCCGTCCTGACCCCGGCCTGCCACGGCCACCGCCGCGCAAGGCGAAAGGCCCGCCGAATCGGGCCTTATAGCGCCCCATCAGGCGCGGTTCGGCCGACACGCCACCGTATGTGACGGACGCCACGCAACCTTTCGCCCCCCTTCAGGCGTCTTACCTATCGGGAAGCCACCAGAGCGTGGATGCGCCTGACCGAACACGACCCGCGACGTCCCGGACACCGGGGTCGCCCTGGCACAGCCGGTCCGCGCACCCGCCTCCCGGTCCGCGCCGACGCGGTGCCGGGCCCCCGACCACGCCGGACGATCTCCCCCCGGGAGACCAGCGCGAACCTGCGAGGATCGCCTCGCTGGACCGTGCCAACACCGGCCCGAACCCGTCGGGAGAGGTGGCGCGTACCACCTGAACGGGGGGCGGTCATTCCGCCCGGTACGCGCGTGCCGCCGAGCACGCGCAAGCAACCGGCCCTTCACGGGGTCACGACCACGGGGAGCGATGATGACCGCTGTCACCATGCCCGTCCGCAACACCGCCGCGACCACGCGCGTGAACGACACCGCGCGCATCACCCATGACAACGACCTCCGCATCGACGGCCACGTGCAGGCGGGGAAGACCGAGCGTTACGAGCGCGACGTCCTGCCGCTGGCCGACCCGCTGTACGCCAGCGCCGTGCGGATGACGCGCAACAGCGCCGACGCCGAGGACCTCGTCCAGGAGACCCTGGCCAAGGCCTACGTGAACTTCCACCAGTTCCAGGAGGGCACGAACCTCAAGGCGTGGCTGCACCGGATCCTCACCAACAACTTCATCAACACCTACCGCAAGAAGCAGCGCGAGCCCCAGCGCGCCGGCTCGGAGGAGCTGGAGGAGTGGCAGCTCGCGCAGACCGAGGCGTCTTCGTCCGGGTTCCGGTCCGCCGAGTCCGAGGCGCTCGACCGCATCCCCGACTCGGAGGTGGTCGACGCCCTGCGCGCGCTGCCGAAGGACTTCCGGGACGCGGTCTACCTCGCCGACGTCGAGGGCTACGCCTACAAGGAGATCGCCGACATGATGGGGACCCCCATCGGCACGGTGATGTCCCGCCTGCACCGCGGCCGCAAGCAGCTCCGCGAGGCCCTCGCGAACCACAAGCGGGTCGCCCACATCCTCGCGGCCTGATCCCCGGCCGGCTCCACGCCCCACGCCCCCCGGACCCGATCCCGCGGTTACCCCGTGACCGCGGGATCGGCCGTTCGCCTGCACGTTTCGTAGTCACATGGATACATTGAGCGACGGTCCGTCCGCCGTCGGGAGTAGCCATGTCGAACATCACCGCCGTCATCGCGGGCGCTGTGATCGCGCTCTCGCCCACCGTCCACGCGCACGACGAGAACGGCGAGACGTCCCTCCGGCTGACGCTGACGCACCCGGGCCGCAACGCGTCGGGAACGCACGGGGTGACGCTGTCCTGCGATCCGCCCGGCGGGCGGCATCCCGACCCGGCCCGCGCCTGCTCCGAACTGGAGGGGTCGGGCGGGAAGTTCGCGCACGTCCCGGACGGGCGGATGTGCACCCAGCTCTACGCGCCGGTGGTCGCGGCGGCGGAAGGCCGCTGGCACGGCAACCCGGTCTCGTTCCATGCCCATTTCGCCAACGACTGCGTGATGCACTCCCGCACCGGCACCGTTTTCGCGTTCTGACGTGCGCCCTTCGCGTGCACGGTTCGCGTGCGCCGTTCGCGTTCCGGCGGACGCCGCACCAGGTCATCAAGACCGTCCGCATAGGCGCGCCGACCGTGGGTAGGGCGCGCACACGGGCCACGCGAGCCGCCGGTTATTCGAGAGGATGTGCGCGCGATGCCACGAAGGGTCAGCGACATCATGACCCCGGCCCCACAGGTGTTGCCGCTGGACGCGACGCTGTACGAGGCGGCCCGGGTGATGCGGGACGAGGGGATCGGCGACGTCCTGGTCACCTACGCCGGTCAGCTGTGCGGAATGGTCACCGATCGCGACATCGTGGTGCGGGCGGTCGCGGAGAGCCGCGACACGTCGCTGACGCCGCTCGGCGACGTCTGCACCGCCGAACTCTGCACGGTGCACCCGGAGGACGACACCGAGACGGTGGCGCGGCTGATGGTCGAACGGGCCATCCGGCGGCTTCCGGTGGTGGACGGCGGTCGGCGGCCGGTGGGCATCGTGTCGATCGGCGACCTCGCGGTCGCGAACGGGCAGAAGGACAGTCCGCTCCCCGAGATCAGCAAGGCCCCGCCGAACAACTGACAAGGCCTCGCGGAACAAGTGACATGGCCGGGGCGGACGGACGGGCCTTGCGCCGGGCGGTGCCCGGCATGACGTGGCGCAGGATAACGTCATAAGCGTGGCTCCAACCGAAACGGTGCTCACCGACCAGCTCGCCGTGGAGATCGCCCGGCTGGGGATCGTCGGTGAGTCGTCGGACGTCGGCACCCTGCACCGGGTGACCGAGCTGGCTTCGCGCGCCGTGCCCGGCTGCGCGGGCGCCGCGTGCGTCCGCTGGGCGCTGCCGCCGGCGACCCTGGCCGACTCGGTCGCGGCGCTCGGCGCGGCGCCGGACCCTGGGTCGCGGACCCTGAACGTCCCGCACGTCCCGAGGCAGCAGGGCACCTCCCGCCGTCTCGCCGACGCCCCCGACCCGGACGAGCCCGGCGACGCGGTGCCGGACGAGCTCCCGTCGCCGGACGCGGAGCGGCCCGAGCCGCTGGCCGCCGCGGCCAGCCATCCCGACATCGCCGAGGTCACCGACCGGCAGCTGTCGCGGGGCCACGGCCCGATCTTCGACGTGGTCATGGACCGCCGCGCGCTGAAGAGCGACGACGTCCTGGTCGAGACCCGCTGGCCGGAGGCGGTGTCGGACATGCTGCGCCGCGGTGTGCGGTGCTTCACGACCTCCCCCCACCTGAACCCGCCGGTGCTGGTCACGCTGACGCTGTACGGGGTGACGCCCAAGGCGCTGGGGCACGGCCGGCTCGCGCTGGTCTCGCTGCTGATGGCGCAGGGGACCGCGACGATGTCGAACGCGCAGCAGTACGACGACGTGCACCGGACCGCCGTCCAGCTGCGGGAGGCGGTGGAGGCGCGCGCCGTCGTCGACCAGGCGAAGGGCATCCTGATGCACGCCCTCGGCTGCGGCGCGGACGAGGCGTTCGCGGAGATGCGCCGCATCTCCCAGACCCGGCATGTGAAACTGACCGCACTGGCGCAGCGAATCGTCGGTGACCAGGGGCTTCCCTAGATCCCGCGCTAGTCGCACGGAGGTGACCGGCATAGGCTGCGAGATGCGGTCGCCGAGACCGCGGCAGTAACGAGCAGAGCCACGAAGCCGATCATCTTCAACCCGTGCCTCGCGGACACAGAGGGAGACCCGTTGCACGATCAGCCCGATCAGCTCGAACCCGAGTCCCTGGTGCGGGAGATCTCGGACCTCGAGGGGCGCATCGGTGCGCTGCGCCAGGCGGCGGGCATGCCCGAGGCGGACCTGCGCGCCACCCTGGACGCGGCCCTGGAGGAACTGGAGCTGGCGCTGACGGCGCTGCGCACCCTCGGCGCCGAGCAGGGCTCCGAGCAGGTCGGGTCGAACGCGGCCGAGAACGAGCGGCGGGTGCTGCGGACGGTCTTCCAGGACGCGCCCGTGCCGCTGTTCCTGCTGGATCGCAACACCAGCGTCCGGCGGGCGAACCGCCAGGCGGCGGAGCTGCTCGGCACCTCGGCCGGATACGTCTCGGGCAAGCAGTTCACCGCGTTCTGCGACCTGGCGACCCGCGCGGCCGTCCGCTCGCAGCTGGCCGCGGTGGTGCGGACGGGACGGCGGCGGCGGGTGCCCGTGCGGTTCCTGGGCCGGGAGCGTCCGGTGGACGCGGTCGTGACGCTGGCCCGGGTGTGGATCCGCGGGGAGCCGGACCCGATGGTGGTGGTCGCGGCCGGCGCCGCCAAGCCCCCGGCAGCCGGGCCGTCCTCCGACGGCGCGGGCGCGGCCGGGCCGGGCAAGGCCGGCCCGGGCACGCGTGATGCGAGCGGGACGGGACGGGCCGCGGCGGCGAAGCAGGACGGCGGCAAGCGGGCCGCGCGGCGGCCGGACGAGGGGACGCCCCGCGTGCCCGAGCCGGCGGCGCCGCCGCAGGCCGGGGCGCAACAGGCCGGGCAGGCGGCCGGGCAGGCGCAGCCGCAGGCCCGCATCGACGACGAGGCCGTGGCCACGATCGTGCACCGGATGGACGTGCTGGCCACCGCCAGCGAGCTGCTGCTGGACGAGCCGGTCTTCAACGAGACGGTCGCGGTCCGGCGGTGCGCGCGGCTGCTGGCCGCGGAGCTGGCCGACTGGGCGTTCATCGACCTGACCGCCGCGAACGGCGGTCCCTCCGGGCCGGGCGGCGGCGCGGCGGGGGCGGCGCCCGTCCTGAACCGCCAGGTCGTGATGGGGCCGGACGATGAGCGCTCCGTCGAGGCGGCGCGGACGCTCCAGGAGTTGCACCCGGCCGCCGGAACGCTCCCGTACGACGTGTTCGCCACCCGGCAGAGCGCGCTGCGGCCGCACGTGGAGAACCTGGAGGAGCTGGGGAAGGCCGGCGACGGCGTCCCGATCTGCGCCAAGATCGGCGCGACGTCGCTGCTGAGCGTCCCGGTGGAGGACGGCGAGCGGTGCCTCGGGGCGATCACGCTCGCCTCCGGCGGCGAGTACGGGCCGTTCGACCTGATGGACCTCGGGGTCGTGCAGCGGCTCGGCCGCTACCTGGCGCTGGTGATCCGGGCGGCGCGGCTCTACCGCCGCCGCGCCGAGGTCGCCGACTCGCTGCAGGCGAGCCTGTTGCCGCGGGCGCTGCCCGCCATCCCGGGGGCGACGGTGGCGGCGCGCTACCTGACGGCGACGCACGGCGCGGAGGTCGGCGGCGACTTCTACGACGTGTTCCGGGTGGGGGACGGCTGGGGCCTGGTCCTCGGCGACGTGTGCGGCAAGGGCGAGGACGCGGCGGCCGTGACGGCGACGGCGCGGCACTGCATGCGGCTGGCGGCGCGGTGGAAGGCGCGGCCGGGCGAGATCCTCGGCATGGCGAACGACGCGCTGCTGGACGAGGACCGGTTCGTCACCGCGATCATGGCGGGGCTGGAGATGGCCCCCGACCGGGTCACGGTGTCACTGGGCACGGCCGGCCATCCGCCGGCGATCGTCGTCCGCGCGGACGGGGTGATCCGGTCGGCGTCGCGCGGCGGCGTGCCGCTCGGCCTGTTCGAGGACTTCGAGGCCGGCGCGGACACCATCGACCTCGGTGTGGGCGACACGCTGATCCTGCACTCGGACGGGGTGCTGGAGGCGTGCGACCACTCGCGCCAGGAGTTCGGGCAGGAGCGGCTGCTGGAGGCGCTGGCGGGGCGCGCGGGCGGCAGTGCGGAGGACATGCTCGGCGCGGTGGAGCAGGCGCTGCTGGAGTTCTGCGACGGGGACCTGCGCGACGACGTGTCGATGCTCGCGCTCCGGGTGGAGGCCGCCACCCTCGACTGAGGCCGGGTGGTCCGGCCCCCGTTCCCGGTGGTGATGGGCGTTTTGCCGGGTAAGAGGCGTTCATGAGCGTCGACCCCTCGTCCAAACCGCGCAACGAGACCGAGCACGAGCGGCTCGACCGGCAGCTGATGGAACTGCTCCAGGGCTTCCGGGTGGCCACCACGGGCGTGCAGGTGCTGTTCGCCTTCCTGCTGACCGTCCCGTTCTCCAGGGGATGGCCGCAGGTGGACGAGGCCGGGAAGGCGCTGTTCTACGTGGCGCTGTTCGGGGCGGCGCTCGCCTCGGTCTGCTTCATCGCGCCGGTGTTCCAGCACCGGATCCTGTTCCAGCTCAACAAGAAGCCGCTGCTGATCCGCCGCGCGAACCGGTTCGGGATCCTCGGCGCGTTCGCGCTGGCGGTGTCGATCACCGCGTCCACCACGCTGATCGTGCAGACGCTCGCGGTGGACACGGCGGCGGTCGGCACGGCGGTGGCCGTCCTGGCGCTGTGCGGGTGGGCGTGGTTCGTGCAGCCCTACCTGACCCGGCTGGCGGCGAACGGCCGCGCGGAGGAGGACGGGGAGTCCTGACCGCGCGGCCGCCCGGAAGGGGTCAGTACGCCTTGCCGAAGATCACGCGCTTGCCGTAGGCGGACGGCTGCCCGCACTTGACGCACGTGCCGCTCTCCTCGGGCGCCTCGGCCGGGATGACGCGGGGCGTCGCCGCGGTCTCGGCCTTGATCTCGTCCTCGCAGGCGGTGCGGCCGCAGTGGAAGGCGCGGGCCCAGCCGGAGGCGACCTGCGCGGTGAACGCGTCCCAGCCGTCCACGTCGGCGGTGCGGTCCTCGCGGAACGTCTCGGCCCGGGCCAGCAGGAACGACTGGAACTCGGCGAGGATCCCGGGCAGCACCTCCGGCACCTTCTCCAGCGGGATCTGCTCCTTGCCCTGGCCCTCGACGACCGGGAGGCGCCGGACGACGGTCGCGACGCCGCCCTCGATGTCGCGCTTGCCGAGCTCGATGCGGACCGGGACGCCGCGCATCTCCCACTCGTTGAACTTGAACCCGGGCGACAGCTGCGGGCGGTTGTCGTCGACGTGCACGCGGATGCCCATCGACTTGATCGCCTGGCCGAGCCGGCGCGCCTCGGCGGCGGCCTGCTCGCCCTGCTCCTTGCGCCCGATCGGGACGATCACCACCTGGTAGGGGGCGAGGCGCGGCGGCAGCACGAGGCCCTTGTCGTCCCCGTGCGTCATGATCATGCCGCCGATCATGCGGGTGCTCATGCCCCAGGACGTGGTGTGCGCCAGGGTCAGCTTGCCCGCCTCGTCCTGGTACTGGATCTCGAACGCCTTGGCGAAGTTCGTGCCGAGGTAGTGCGACGTGCCGGCCTGCAGGGCCCGGCCGTCGCGCATCATGCCCTCGATCGTGTAGGTGCGGACGGCGCCGGCGAACCGCTCGCCGGGCGTCTTCTCCCCCGCGATCACCGGGATCGCCGCGAGCTCGCGCGCCACGGCGGCGTAGGTGTCCAGCGCCCACATCGTCTCGCGCATCGCGTCGCCCTCGTCGATGTGCGCGGTGTGGCCCTCCTGCCAGAGGAACTCGGTGGTGCGCAGGAACATCCGCGGGCGCATCTCCCAGCGGACCACGTTCGCCCACTGGTTCAGCAGCAGCGGCAGGTCGCGGTGCGAGTCGATCCACTTGGCCATGTACTCGCCGATGACGGTCTCGGAGGTCGGCCGCATGACCAGCGGCTCCTCCAGCTCCTTGCCACCCGCGATCGTCACGACCGCCAGCTCCGGGGAGAAGCCCTCGACGTGCTCGGCCTCGCGCTTGAAGTAGGACTCCGGGATCAGCATCGGGAAGCAGGCGTTGTCGTGCCCCGCGTCCTTGATGCGCCGGTCCAGGTCGGCCTGGAGCAGCTCCCACACCCGGTAACCGTACGGGCGGATGACCATCGTGCCGCGAACGGGCCCGCGGTCCACGAGCTGGGCCTGCACGACCAGCTCGTTGTACCAGGCGGAGAAATCCTCGCTCTGCGGCGTCACACCTTCTCGACTCACAGCGAACAAGGGTACTGACAGGCGGCATGGGCTAGGGCCGCTTCGCTACCCTCGCGTGAATGCGCTGGTCCCAGATGTTCGCGCCCACGCTCCGCGACGACCCCGCCGAGGCGGACGCGCCGAGCCACCGGCTGCTGCTGCGCGCCGGTTATGTCCGGCAGCTGACGGCCGGCCACTACAGCCTGCTGCCGCTCGCCGTCCGCGTCCGGGCGAAGATCATCGAGATCGTCCGGCAGGAGATGGACGCGATCGGCGCGCAGGAGATGCTGCTGCCCGCGCTGCACCCGGCGGAACCGTGGCGGCGGTCGGGCCGGTGGGAGCTGATGGGCCAGGAGATGTTCCGGCTGAAGGACCGCCGCGGCGCCGACCACGCGCTCGGGATGACCCACGAGGAGATCTTCGCGACCGTCGCCCGCGAGCTGAACTCCTACAAGCAGCTGCCGCAGCAGTGGTACCAGTTCCAGACGAAGTTCCGGGACGAGCCGCGTCCCAAGGGCGGCCTCATGCGCACGCGCGAGTTCACCATGAAGGACGCCTACAGCTTCGACATCGACCGCGCCGGCCTGGACGCCTCGTTCGACGCCTACCACGGCGCCTACACGCGGATCTTCGCGCGGCTGGGGCTGCCGGCGCTGGCGTGCGAGGCGTCCAGCGGCACCATGGGCGGCGCCGGGTCCACCGAGTTCATGTGCCCCGCCGACGTCGGCGAGGATCTGGTGGCCCACTCCCCCGCCTGCGGGTACGCGGCGAACATCGAGCGCGCCACGTCCGCGCTGCCGCCCGCGTCCGACGGCCCCGGCCTGCCCGCGCCCGAGCGCTTCGCCACGCCCGGCGTCCGCACCATCGACGACCTCCGCGCCTACGACGCGCCCGGCGACCGGCAGATCAAGACGCTCGTCTACATCCTGGACGGCACGCTCACGCTCGTGCTGCTGCGCGGCGACCATGCGCTCAACGAGCAGAAGCTCGTGGACGCGACCGGCGCCGCCGAGATCCGCGCCGCCGAGCCGGCGGAGATCCAGGCGGCCCTCGGCGCCCTGCCCGGCAGCCTCGGCGCGGTCGGCGTGGCGCTCCCGGTGATCGCGGACGAGGCGCTGCGCGGCCGCCGGGACATGTTCACCGGCGCGAACATCGACGACATGCACCTGCGCGGTGTCGACGTCGCCCGCGACATCACCGTCGGCACCTGGGCGGACCTGCGCGAGGTCGCCGCCGGCGAGCCGTGCCCGCGCTGCGGCGAGCCGCTGGAGATCGTCCGGGCGATCGAGATCGGGCACATCTTCAAGCTCGGCGACCGCTACGCCCGCGCCCTCGGCGCCGAGGTCCTCGACCCCGGCGGCAAGCGGGTGCCGGTCGTGATGGGCAGCTACGGCATCGGCATCGAGCGGGCCATGGCCGCGATCGTGGAGACCCACCACGACGAGCGCGGGATCGTCTGGCCGGTCGCCGTGGCGCCGTTCCAGGTCGCCGTGGTGATCGCCCAGTCCGACGACGCGGACGTGGCGGCGGCGGCCGAGGCGATCTACACCGCCCTCCGGGACTCCGGCGTGGACGCCGTGATCGACGACCGGGCCGAGCGCGCCGGGGTGAAGTTCCGCGACGTGGAGCTGACCGGCATCCCGTACCGCGTCACGGTCGGCCGCCGCGGGCTCGCCGAGGGCGTGGCGGAGGTGACCGTCCGGGCCACCGGCGACACTGAGAAGGTCCCGCTGGACGCGGCCGCCGCGCACGTCCGGACGCTCCTGGGCACCGCCTGACGTCGCGGTTCTCCGGTGCGGCCGGGCGTCCGCTCCCTATGCTCGGGGCATGACGATCAAGCGGATGGACCACGTGAGCCTCGTCGTCGACGACATCGAGGCCGCGAAGGCGTTCTTCGTCGAGCTCGGCATGGAGCTGGAGGGCGAGGCGCCGCTCGAGGGGCCCGCGGTCGACCGGCTCAACGGGATCGACGGCGTCCGCACCCGGATCGCCATGATGCGGACCCCGGACGGGCACGGCAAGATCGAGCTGACGAAGTTCCACGCGCCGGCCGCGTTGAGCGCCGAGCCGGCGGTCCCGCCGCCGAACACGCTGGGATTCCGCAGCATCATGTTCGCCGTCGAGGACATCGACGACGTCATCGCCCGGCTGCGCGGCCACGGCGCCGAACTCGTGCACGAGGTGGTGCAGTACGAGGACGCCTACCGGCTCTGCTACGTCCGCGGCCCCGAGGGCGTCATCATCGCCCTGGCCGAAGAGCTCCGCTAGGGCCGAGCGGCCCGGAAATCGGTTTGACGGGGGCGCCGCGCCTTCCGGAGACTCGGCGGGGGTTCTCAAGGGCGAGGGGTCACTGTGGGTCACGTGGAGGTCGGGCATGTCAGCCATGCGCTGCCCGACGGGCGGGTGCTGCTGGACGACGTGTCGTTCCGGGTCGGCGACGGGGTCACGGCGGCGCTCGTCGGGCCGAACGGGGCCGGGAAGACGACACTGCTCCGGCTGGTCGCCGGGGACCTGACGCCGCAGGACGGGACGGTCGCGCACAGCGGCGGGCTCGGCGTGATGCGGCAGTTCATCGGCAACGTGCGGGACGAGTCGTCCGTGCACGACCTGCTGCTGTCGGTGGCGCCGCCGCGGGTGCGGGAGGCGGCCGCGGCGGTGGAGGCCGCCGAGCTGGCCATGATGGAGCGCGACGACGAGCCGACCCAGCTGAGATACGCGACCGCTCTCGCGGGCTGGGGCGACGCGGGCGGCTACGAGATCGAGGTGCTCTGGGACGCCTGCTGCGTTGCGGCCCTCGGCATCCCCTACGACGGGTGCCGGTGGCGGGAGACGCGGACGCTGTCGGGCGGCGAGCAGAAACGCCTCGCCCTCGAAGCGCTGCTGCGCGGCCCCGACGAGGTCCTGCTGCTGGACGAGCCGGACAACTACCTGGACGTGCCGGGCAAGCAGTGGCTCGAGGAGCGGCTGCGGGAGACGGCCAAGACCGTGCTGGTGGTCTCGCACGACCGCGAGCTGCTCGACCGCTGCGCCGACCGGATCGTGACCGTCGAGGCGGGCCGGGTGTGGATCCACGGCGGCCGGTTCTCGACGTACGCGGCGGCCCGCCGGGACCGCAACGAGCGGCTGGAGGAGCTGCGGCGGCGCTGGGACGAGGAGCACGCGAAGCTCAAGGAGCTCGTCAACACCCTGAAGGTGAAGGCCACGGTCAACGACGGTTTCGCGTCGCGGTACCGGGCGGCGCAGACCCGGCTGCGCAAGTTCGAGGAGGCGGGGCCGCCGGAGGCGCCGCCCCGCGACCAGAGCCTGAAGATGCGCCTGCGCGGCGGCCGCACCGGGAAGCGGTCGGTGATCTGTGAAGGCCTGGAGCTGACCGGGTTGATGCGGCCGTTCGACGCGGAGGTCTGGTTCGGCGAGCGCGTCGCGGTGCTCGGCTCGAACGGCTCGGGGAAGTCGCACTTCCTGCGGCTGCTCGCCGCGGTGGCGGAGGTGCTGCCGCGGGGCGCGACCCCGGCGCGTCCGGTGGAGCACACCGGGGTCGCCCGGCTCGGCGCGCGAGTGGTGCCGGGGCTGTTCGCGCAGACGCACGCGCGTCCCGACCTGGCGGGGCGCACGCCGTGCGAGATCGTCATGACCGAGCACGCGCGGCTGCGCAACGACGCGATGAACGCGCTCGCGCGGTACGAGCTCCAGTTCTGCGCCGAGCAGCCGTTCGGGACACTGTCGGGCGGGCAGCAGGCGCGGTTGCAGATCCTGCTGCTGGAGCTCGGCGGCGCGACGCTCCTGCTGCTGGACGAGCCGACCGACAACCTCGACCTGGCCAGCGCGGAGGCGTTGCAGGAGGGCCTGGAGTCGTACGAGGGGACCGTCCTCGCGGTGACCCACGACCGCTGGTTCGCCCGTTCCTTCGACCGCTTCCTGGTGTTCGGCGCGGACGGTTCGGTCTACGAGGCCCCGGAGCCGGTCTGGAACGAGGCGAGGGTCGCCCGGCCGCGCTGACCGGGCGACCTCGGCCCCATTGGCGGAGGGTCAGGGACGCTGACCGGGACGGTCCACGACGCCTGCGGCCATCCGGACGGAGTAGCTCTCGACGGCGCCCTTCAGGAAGCGCCCGCCGTCCGGCATCGTCTTGTCCTTCACGACGATCGCCCGGTGGCCCCGGTAGGCGTAACCGACCGGGTCGAGGAGGACCTCCTTCCTGATCCAGCCCTCCTCGACCAGCGCGACCGACAGCGCCCGGTGGCCCAGGCCGTCCTTGGCGGACCTGTCCACCGTGACTCCGGGGATCTTCGCCATGGCGCGGTAGGCCGCGGCGGTCTGCGCGGGCGGGATGGCGCCGTTGCCCAGCAGCAGCGACCCGAGGAGGTCGAAGACACCGCCCTCGCGGGCGCCGGGCCGGGTGCTCCTGCGGGCCCAGGCCAGCAGGGCGTCCGGGTCGGCGGGCAGCTTGGAGACGGTGGCGTAGTCGGTCGGCGGCAGCGCCCCGCCCGTGGGCACCGTGATCAGCCGGCCGTTCCGGTACTCCGCCCCGAGTCTGCCGTCCGCGCGGGTCCAGTCGCGGTCGACCGTCTTCTTGAGCGGCGAACCCGCCTTGACGACCGTCCCCTTCCCGAAGACGTCACTGCGCCAGTAACGGGTCTCGGTGTAGACCCACTGGCCGGGGCGCGGCGCGGTGAACGGCTGCTTCAGCGCGGACGTCGCGGCGACGTTGAGCACCCGCTGCGTCTCGGTCATCGGGGCGGCGGACGGCGCCGGACGGTGCCCGTCTCCGCCGCCGGTGGCGACGACCGCGCCCAGGGCGAGCGTCCCGGCGACGCCGCCGGCGGCGACGAGGCGGAAGGCCGTCCGGCGGGACGGCCCCGGACGGCGGGCCGCGGACGCCGTGATCCGCTCGTAGCCGGCGCGTCCGGCCGGGTCGTGAGCGGCGCCGTCGAAGGCGCCGGGCGGGCACGGGTCGGCCGGGGACATGATGCGGCGGACTTCCTGGACGTCGTTCATACCTGGGGGCTCCTTTGCAGCGGGGCGGCGGGCGCGGGGCGGTCGGCGTCGATCTCGGTGCGGGCGTCGATCTCGGCGAGGGCGGCGGTCAGGCGGCGCCGGGCGCGGTGCAGGCGCACGGAGAACGTCTTGACCGAGCAGCCCGCCGCGGTCGCCGCGTCCCGGGCGTCGAGGCCGTCCCAGCCGACGAGCCGGAGGACCTCGCGGTCGCGTTCGGACAGGCGGCGCAGCGCGGCGGCTATGCGGCCGCCTTCGGCGAGGCCGGACGCTGCGTCGGGGGCGGGGGCGCGCGGGCCGTCGCCGCGCAGCCGGTCCCACAGCCGGGTGCGCCGGCGGCGGCTCCGCATCTCGTTGGCGAGCACGTTGCGGGCGACGTTCAGCAGCCATGGGAACGGGCGGTCGGGCGGGATGTCGCCGCGCCGCCGCCAGGCGACCAAGAACGTTTCGGCGGCGATGTCCCGGGCCGTCTCGTGGTCGATCCGACGCGCCGCGTACCTGAGCACATCGTCGTAGTGCGAGTCCCACAACCGGGTGAATCCCCCGTCTGGATCCGGCACGCCGGCTCCCTTCTCTCGGGTCGGTGTCGCTCAGAGATGTCCGGCAGGGCCGCTTCGCCTACACCTTGATCGATCTTGGCTGGTCAGTGCACTCCTGGGGATCTGTCCAAGAACGCGGCGGGATGGATAGGGTGCCCGCGTGCGGGTGGTGGTGACGGGGGCGGCGGGATTCATCGGGAGCCATGTGGCCGACGCGCTGTCGGGCGCCGGGCACGAGGTCCTCGCCGTCGACGCGCCCGGGAGGTCGCCGACACCGGAGCCGACGCGGCGCGCGTGGGACGAGGTGGCGGCGCGGCCGGGCGTCACGGCGCTGGAAAGGGACCTGGCGGTGGACGATCTCGACGCGGTCGCCGCGGCCGACGTCGTCGTCCATCTCGCGGGGCGGCCGGGCGTGCGCAGTTCGTGGGGCGGCGGGCGCGCGGCGGCGGAGCGCGACAACGTGCTGGCGACGGCGCGGCTGCTGGAGGCGTGCGCGCGGCGCCCGGCGCGGCTGCGCCCGCGGGTGGTGGTCGCGTCGAGCTCGTCGGTGTACGGGTCGGCGGGGCACCGGCCGAACCGGGAGGACGATCCGCTCGCCCCGGCGAGCCCCTACGCGGCCAGCAAGGTGGAGGTCGAGCGGCTCGCGGGCCTTGCGGCGGAGAACGGCCTCCGCACGGTGGTACTCAGATACTTCTCGGTCTACGGCCCCCGGCAGCGGCCCGACATGGCGTTCCACCGTTTCGTGGAGGCGGCGCTGGACGGGCGTCCGCTGCCGGTCTTCGGGGACGGCCGTGCATCGCGGTCGTTCACGCACGTGCGGGACGTGGTGGCGGCGACGCTGGCGGCGGCCGTCGAGGATCTGCCGCCGGGCGTCGCCATCAATGTCGGCCATCGCGAACCGGTGGCGGTGCGGGCGGCGATCGGGGTGCTGGCGGACGTGCTGGACGTCCGCCCGGAGATCCGGCGGGAGGCGCCGGTGGCGGGCGACGCGGCGCTGACCTGGGCGGACTGCGAGCGCGCGGGACGGCTGCTCGGCTGGACGGCCCGGACGGGGCTGGCGGACGGCCTCGCCGACCAGATCGCCTGGCACCGGGCGCAGCGCGTCCGGACGGCGGAGGTGGCCGTCGGATGAGGCACCGCGCGGCCTATTTCGCGTTCGACCGCTTCCCGTCCGGCAAGGGGTCGGCGGTGCACATCGCGCAGATGGCGGACGAGCTCTTCGAGCGGTTCGGCGGCGGCCTGCTCGGCGCCATCGGCGGCGGCGACCTGCCCGGTCGCCAGCAGGAGGGGAACCGCGAGATCGTCAGGTTCGGGGAGCAGATCCCGAACCTCATCGACCGCGCCGAGGCGTTCTCGGCGTGGGCGGCGGCGGTCCTGAAGGAGCACGCGGACGGCCTGGAGATCGTGCACGTCCGCGATCCGTGGAGCGCGCTGCCCGCGCTCACCCTGGACGGCCGGAGATACCCGGTGGTCTTCGAGGTGAACGGGCTGCCGTCCATCGAGATGAGCCATACCTGGCCGTGGGCGTCGCCGGCGACGCTCGGCAAGATCCGCGAACTGGAGCGCTTCTGCCTGGAGCGCAGCGAGGCGGTCGTGGTGCCGTCGCGCGTGATCGGCGAGGCCGTCCGGAGGCTCGGGGCGCCGGAGGGGAAGGTGCACCTGGTTCCGAACGGCGCCGACCTTCCGGGCGAGACGGCGCGGCCGGCCGGCGCACCCGCCCGGTACATCGTCTACGTCGGGGCGCTCCAGCCGTGGCAGGGCCTCGACGTGCTGCTCCGCGCGTTCGCGCGGCTCGGCGACCTCGATGACCTGCGGCTGGTGATCTGCTCGTCCGTCCCGGAGCGGCGGGCGAAGCCGGTGCGGCGGCTGGCGGAACGCCTCGGTGTGGCGGACCGGCTCGACTGGCGGTTCGCGCTGCCGCACCCCGAGGTCGCCGCGTGGCTGGCGCACGCCGAGGTGTCGGTGGCGCCGCTGACCGGCTGCGCCCGCAACCTCGACCAGGGGTGCGCGCCGCTGAAGGTGATCGAGTCGATGGCGGCCGGGGTGCCGGTCGTCGCCTCGGACCTGCCTGCGGTCCGCGAGCTGATGGCGGACGGGGAGCACGGGCGGCTGGTCCCGGCGGACCGTCCGGCGGAGCTGGCGCGGGCCGTCCGGATCATGCTGGAGTACCCGGGCGAGGCGGCCGCGATGGGCGCGCGGGCCCGGGCCAGGGTGGCGGAGGCCCTCACCTGGACGCGGTCACGCGCCCGGCTGGCCGAGGTCTACCGTACGATCGCGCCGTCAGACCGATAGGTGGGGTGTCGTCATGTTCTGGCGCAAGCAACGCGCGGCCATCGAGGGGTTCCACCCGCTGCACAGGGCGCTGGTCCTGGAGCATGGCTTCTCGGTTTCGCTGCCGCGCGACCAGTGGGAGCCGGTCATCCAGAGCCTCGCGCGGCACGCGGACGTGGTGAAGCGGCGCAGGTGGCGGCTCACCCCGCGCACGTCGCAGGTCCTGGTGCCGATGCTACGCGTCCTAGCGGCGGACATGCCGCCGGAGGGCCTGCTGTCGGTCGCGCTGGACATGCGGGGCGAGACCCCGGAGAAGATGGGGACGCCGCGGCAGGTGCAGGTGAGGCGGCCGATCCTGTCGATGACGGAGTGGTTCGTCTTCGATCCCTGGCTGCGGATGCGCGCCGAGCTGCGGGACGGCAGCGTCGTGGAGCTGTCGGTGACCGACCGGATACGACACCGCAAGTTCCGCAAGCGCAACCCGCGCGGCAAGATCAAGCACAAGCACAAGACGAAGACGGTGCAGCTGGTCAGCGTGACGCGGCGGCTCGGCAAGCAGGCGGTCCCGCAGCGGCCCGGCACCCCGCCGCCGCGGTGGGTCCGGGTGCAGGTGAAGCAGGGGAACCGGGTCACCATCCGCGCGAACGCCAAGCTGCGCGGGCCGCTGCAGGACGACGAGCTGCGCGAGCGGATCCTGCACGTGTCGACGGAGCCGTTCCGCTGGACCCCGCCCGGAACGCCTGTGAGGAGGGCGCAGTGACGCGCTGCACCGTGACCACCGGGTTCTTCCTGCTCGGCCGCTGCGGGCGGGCCGCCGTGGCGGCGTGCCCGGGATGCGGGCGTCCCGTCTGCGCCGAGCACGCGGTGCAGGGCGGGTACTGCCCGAGCTGCGTCGCGCAGGCCGGCGGGCCGCCCGACCCGTACGACCCGTCCTTCGCGAGCGGCTACCGGCGCAGGTACTACGAGAGCAGCTCGCAGACGTACTACGACAACCAGTGGTACTCGTCGTTCGACTCCTACGACCGCGGCGCCTTCAACCCCGGCGACGACTACTCGTACGGGGAAGGCGACTTCGGGCCGGACGGCGACACCGGGTTCGTGGACAGCTGATGGCGCGTGTCCTGTGGGTGACGGAGCACTATCCGCCGAGCCAGGGCGGGATGGCCAACTCGTGCGACCGGATCGTCCGGGGGCTGCGCGGCGCCGGGGCCGAGGTGGACGTCGCGCACCTGACCCGGCGCGAGCGGCCCTGGGCGGTGACGCGCGAGCACGGCGGGCGGCTGCTGACCGCGCCGCTCGGCGACGACCCCGAGCACGCGCTGCGCCGGCTGTGGACGACGCTGACCGCCGAGGACCTCACCGGCGCGTACACGCACGTCGTCGCGTTCGGCGGCACGTACTCGATGCTCGCCGCGCCCGTCCTCGCCCGGCTGGTGGACGCGCCGCTGATCACGCTGCTGCGCGGCAACGACATCGACGTCGGCGTCTTCTCGATGCGGCGGCGCGGCGTCCTGGCGGACGCGCTGCGCGCGTCGGCGCGGGTCTGCGTGGTCGCGCGCAACCACACGCCGCTGGTGCGGGCGCTGGCCCCGGACGCCGCGGTGACGTTCGTGGCGAACAGCGTCGACACCGCGCAGTGGCGGATCCTGCCGTCCGAACGCGAGCGCGGGCGCGCCTGGCGGGCGGGGAACGTGGAGCCGGGACGCCGGACGATCGGGATCATCGGCCAGCTGAAGAACAAGAAGGGCGTCGGGTTCTTCCTGGACGCGCTCGTCGCCTCCGGGCATGCCGACCGGTTCCACCTGGTGCTCGTCGGCGAGGTCGAGGAGACCGTGACGGCCTGGCTCGCCGAGCGCAAGGACTCCGTTCCCCACTCGTTCCTGCCGTTCCTGGAGCGCTACGACCTGCCCGCCGTGTACGCGAGCTGCGACCTGGCCGCGCTGCCGTCGTTCTACGACGGGATGCCGAACGTGGCGCTGGAGGCGGCGGCGCTCGGCGTCCCGCTGATCTGCTCGGACGCGGGCGGCCTCGCGGACGTCGCGGACGACGCGATCGGCTTCGCCTTCCCGGCCGGCGACGCGCACGCGTGCCGCACCGCGATCGACCGGGCGGCGCGGGCGGGCGACAAGGAGCTGGCGGCGCTGGGCGCGGCGGGCGCCGAGCGGATCGCCCGCGACTTCACCCCGGCCGCCGAGACCGCCGGGTACCTCGCCGTCCTCGGCGAGGTGCGTTGATCGCCTGCTACGCGCGCGGCGGCGGGCTCGGGCACCTGACCCGGCTCCGCTCGTTCCTGCACACCCTGGCGGTGGACGACGAGGTCGTCGTCCTGTCGGACTCGCCGTTCGCCGCCGACCCGCGCGTCTCGTCCGGCTGGACGGTGCGGCCCGCGTCCGCCGACCTGGCCGCGCTCGCGCCGGACGAGCTGGTCGTGGACGCCTTCCCCGCCGGCCTCAAGGGCGAGCTCACCCGAATACCGTCCGGTATCCGCGTCACGCATCTGGCACGGCTGCTGCGCTGGGACGCCTACCGGCTGCTCCTCCCCGGCGACGCGCCCCGCTTCGACCGGACGTTCCTCCTCGAACCCCTCGACCCCGCCCACGAGGCCCACCTCCGCGCCGTCTCCGACGAGGTCGCGACCCTGACGCTGGCCGACCCGCCGTGCGAGCCGCTGGACGTCCACGGCTGGGTGATCGTCCACAGCGGCCCGGACGCCGAGACGCTCGAACTCCTCGCCTACGCGCGGGACATGGCGGCCATGGAGGGCGCGAGCCCTCCGCTGACGCTCATCTCGCCCCGCCGCCCGGACGGCCTGCCGCCCGGCGTCGCCCACCTGGACGCCTACCCCGCCTGCCCGCCCGGGCCGGGCGTCGAGCGGGTCGTCACCGCCGGCGGGTTCAACGCCGTCCGGCAGTTCGCGCCCTGGCAGGACCGGCACCGGATCCTGCCGTTCCCTCGCACCCTTGACGACCAGTACACCCGCGCCACCCGCGCCCGGGCCCCCGCCCGGGCGCGCTGACCGGAGCTTCAGCCGGCGTCGCGCAGGCGGAGGTCGAACTCGATCTCGACCTCGTCGGCGAGGCGGAGCGCGCCGAAGAACGCCGTGTACGGTTTGACCCCCCATCGGGTCTGCTGCACGGTGGCGCCGCCGCGCACCCGGTCGTCCTCGAGCTCGGCGCGGACCCGGATCGGCTTCGTCGTGCCCATGATGGTCAGGTCGCCCTCGACCTCCCCGGCGGACGCGGAGATCCCGGTCGAGGTGAAGGTGATCTCCGGATGGCGGCGGGCGTCCAGGACCTTGCAGAGGT
This sequence comes from Actinomadura napierensis, assembly GCF_039529375.1. Classification (NCBI taxonomy): domain Bacteria; kingdom Bacillati; phylum Actinomycetota; class Actinomycetes; order Streptosporangiales; family Thermomonosporaceae; genus Actinomadura; species Actinomadura napierensis. The sequence continues at coordinate 83,040 of NZ_BAAAMR010000017.1, read as the reverse complement.
TCTCCGCGATGTCCTGGCGGTCCCGGTCCGACAGCGGCTTCACGCCGCCGGTGCCCTCCCGCACCTCCAGGCCGTCGACCACGACGACCACCTTGGCGGACGACTCCTCCAGCGGCTCGCGGACCGTCGCCTCCGCCGTCCAGCGGGTCGCCTCGATGGTCAGGTCGTGGCCGGCGCGCCGGCCGAGGCCGCTGCGGCTCGTCCGGAGCAGCAGCCGCCCGTCACCGGGGCCCAGTTCGTAGGTTCCCTCTCGAACGGTCATACCTTCACACTGCCACGTGGGCGCCGTCCGAACCCGCCGAGGGGCTACAGGCAGGTCACCTCGGGCTGCGGGCGGTACTCGGTGTGGAACTTCTCCTGGCGCACCTGGCGGCCGGCGGCGAGCAGCGTCCGCCACACGTCGATCTTGAAGCCCTTCCGGCCCGCCATCGGGACGCACCGGTGCCCGCGCCCCACGCCCGTCTCGTACGACGAGAACCCGTACCGCTTCGACGTCCGCGACCGGACCTCGTACCTGCGGTGCCCCCACAGGCTCACCGTCAGCGAGTCCCCCGTGTAGCCGACCTGGATGCGCACCGGTGCCCGCGTGTCGTTCTTCCAGGTGAAGTCGAGGTTCGGATACGCCACCGCCGCCTCGCGCCCTTCCGGGTACTCCGGCATCCACATGGTGTGCGCGCGCGACTTCCGGATATCGAGCCCCGCGCGGAACACCGCGTTGAACAGGGTCGTGGAGACCTGGCAGATGCCGCCGCCCACGTCCTTCACCAGCCGCGACCCCATGATCGCGGGCGCCGGGACGTAGCCGAGGCGCCGCGTCCGCGGCCCGACGACCTTGTTGAAGGAGAACGTCGCGCCCGGCCGCACCACCTGCCCGTCGAGGGCCTGCGCGGCCAGCTCGATGTTGCGGACGCGCGGCTGCCCCGGCTGGAACCGGGTCGTGTAGGACGCCATCGGACGTGCGAACGGGACGCCGGCGTCCGGCCGCGCGGCATCGCGGGGAACCGCCCCAGGGGCGGCGACCGATGCGCCCGACTTGCGGGGAGCCCACAGGTACGCGCCGAGGAGCAGCCCTGTCGCGGCCAGCGCGCCGACCGCGAACGGCCACCAGCGCCGGACGCACTCCCCCAGCCCCGGCTCGGCCGCGCGGGCCCGTCCGTACCACCGCCCACGCCGAGTCCGCCCCACAGATCACACCCCCCGAGGATCCCGGGCTTCCTCGCCCGTCAGGATCCTGGCACCGCACCCTCCTCCCCTCTCACGGGCGACACCCCCGCCTTTGCCGGAAGAACACGAACACGAGCCCGAAGGACGACGCTGAGCCCGGCGGCGGGCATGCCGGACGCCCGGCCGATGGCGCGGAACGGCCGGGCGACGGCGCCCCTGACGGGGCGGCTTCCCTTTACGAACGGGCGCGGGCACCCTCGCGCAGGCGCAGCGGGTCGATCTCGCGGGCCGGGCGCCTTCGCAGGTACTCGGCCTCCATCTGGGCCATCCGCTGGGTGTGCTCGGCGTAGGCCTGGTCGGGGGCGTGCCGGAGCGCCTCCATCCGGGTCTCGTACAGGTGCCCCAGCTCACGGAGCAGGTCGTCGTCGGTGAGCTCGGCGGGGCTGACTCCCATCGCCATGCGGTACCTCCTCCAGTGGTTCGCGGGCGTCCGGTCCCCTACCCGGTCACCGGGCGGCGAATCCGGGCCTTGCGCGCCCCGGGTTACCTACCTAGCGTTTGCTTCATGGCTGAGTCGAACGGTCCCCTGGTCGGTCACGTCCATTCCGACGACATCCCCTGGGTCACCATCGGCCCCGTGGGCCTCCAGGTCCTGAGGGTCTCCCCGGACACGTGGGTGGTGCGCAACCGCTTCGAGGCGGGCTTCCAGCTGCCCACGCACAAGCACACCGGCGGCGTGCACGCCTACACCTTCTCCGGACGGTGGCGGTACAAGGAGTACGGCATCGACTACCACGCCGGGACGTTCATCCACGAGCCGCCCGGCTCCATCCACACGCTCACCATCGAGGAGGACAGCGACATCCTGTTCATCCTCGAAGGCGCCTTCATCGAGTACGACGCCGAGGGCAACATCACCGGGGTCACCGACGGGGAGTCCACGCTCAACGCCTACTACGCGATGTGCGACGACGCGGGGATAGCGAGACCGCAGGGCATCCTCTCGTGATCCCGGCTGGCTTCCCGGACGGGTTCTACGCGCAAGGCCATCCGTACGGGCTGTACGACGCGGTCCGGGCGGAGGGCGGGCTCGTCCGGCATCCGGCGCTGCCGCTGTGGGTCGCCGGGTCGCACGCGGCGGTGCACGCGGTCGCGAGCGACCCGGCGGCGTACCGGTCGGGCGACGGCATCCTGATCGACGAGATCGGCGTGCCCTTCGACACCCCGCCGACGATCATGCACACCGACCCGCCCGACCACGGCCGGTACCGGGGGCTGGTCGCGCCCGCGTTCCGGCCGTCGGCGATGCGGCGGCTGGAGGGCGCGGTCCGGGAGCGGATCCGGGCGCTGCTGGAGCCGGTCGAGGCGGGCCGCCCGTTCGACGCGGTCGCCGAGCTGGCCGTCCCGCTGCCGCTGCAGGTGATCTGCCTGCTCCTCGGCATCCCGGAGGACGACTGGCCGCGGTTCTTCCGCTGGTCGGAGTCGATCATCCCGGGCGCGGCGCCGGAGCTGTCCGACGAGGAGCGGACGGCGCTGCGGATGGAGGCCGGCACCTACCTGGTCGAGGTCTCCAACGAGCGGCGGGCCGCGCCGCGCGACGACGTGATCTCGCAGCTCGCGCAGGCCGAGGTCGACGGCGACCGGCTCACCGACATCGAGATGGTGATGTTCCTGATCCAGCTGCTCGTCGCGGGCAACGAGACGACGCGGCACGCGATCTCGGGCGGGCTGCTGGCGTTCGCGGAGAACCCGGACCAGTGGGAGGCGATGAAGCGGCCGGAGCCGATGCCCGCGGCGATCGAGGAGATCCTCCGCTGGACGACCCCGGTCGTCTACTTCCTGCGGACCGCGACACGCCCGGCCGTCCTGGCGGGCCGAGAGGTGGCGGCCGGTGACCACATCATGCTCCTGTACGGCGCCGCGAACCGCGATCCGGAGGCATTCGGCCCCGATGCCGACCGTTTCGACATCATGAGACGGCCCGCCGTACCCGGACTGGCGTTCGGGTACGGCCCGCACTTCTGCCTCGGCGCCGCCCTCGCGCGGATGGAGATGCGGCTCGTCCTGGAAGAGCTCCGCGCCCGGTACGCGGCCATCACGGTCGCGGACGAGCCGGTCTACAACGGCTCACCCGTGGTCGTCGGGCTCCGCAGCCTCGGGCTCGCCTTCGCCTGAAACCGGCACGAACCGGGCACCGAACCCGGCCGGCGGCGCCCGGCGCAGGTTACGGCGTCCTGAATCTTCACCGAACACCCGACGCCGGTCACGTCTCCGGGCGGAAGACGGCGAGGGCCTTGGCGTGCTTGCCGAACCGGAGGGACGGCGGCACCCCCGTCACGTCGCCGTCGCGCGCGAGCCGCAGCTCGCCGCAGTAGGCCAGCACCTCCAGCCCGCCGGCGCGCCAGGCCCGGTAGCCGGGCGTGATGTGCAGGTGCCCGACCAGGACGGCGGCGACCGCGCGGATCCGGGGAATGCGCCGTCCGGTGGCGATCATGCGGACGTCGAGGCGCCCGTCGTCGAGGCGCTCCCGCCAGGTGGGCGCGGCGCCGTGCGAGCCGAACACGCCGTTGCCGACGAACGCCAGCCACACGTGCCGCCGATGCCCGTCCACCACGGCCTCGACGGGCTCGGAGTGCCGCAGCGTGCGGACGGCCGCGACCGCGAGCGCGGGCCACTTGCCGAGCCGCTTCTCCAGCCGCACGCGCCGGTCGACCAGCTCGGTGTAGGCGCCGAAGCTCGCGGTGTTCAGGAACAGCCGCTCGTCGCGCGAGCCCGTGCCGGCCGACGCGGGCACGGCGTAGGCGACGTCCACGCGGCCGAGCCGTCCGGCCCGGTAGGCGGTGATCGCCTGAGCGGGCGACTCGATGCCGAGCGCGCGGGCGAAGTGGTCGAACGTGCCTCCGGGCACGACCAGCAGCGGCACGTCGTGGTCCAGCGCGGCGCGCGCGGCGGCGTTGACGGTGCCGTCGCCGCCGACGACGGCCAGCGCGTCCGCCCGCGCGGCGGCCTCCGCGAGCACCTTCTCCAGGTCCTGGCCCTCCTCCAGCACGATGACCTCCGCCGCCGGAAGCTCGCGCCGCAGCAGCCCGGCCGCCGTCTCGGCGCCGCTCGGCATGATGCCGCGGGTGGCCTCGCCGCCACCGCCCGAGCCGGGGTTGACGACCGCGACGACACCGCGCCCGTCATCGGTGACCTGGACGTCCTCGCCCTCGGCCCGGGTCACGCGGGCCACCGGAGGGCGCGCGGGCCACACCAGCCGCGTGCCGAGCCCGGCCAGCGCGCCGATGCCGAGGCCGGCGAGCACGTCCCCGGGATAGTGGGCACCCGTGTAGACGCGGGCGAACGCGACGGCGGTGGCGGTCGCGACGACCGGCGCCGCCACCGCTGCGGGGGCCTCCAGCGCCACGCCGGCCGCGAACGCGCCGGCCGACGCGGAGTGCCCGGACGGGAAGGCGTGCGAGGTCGGCAGCTTCCACCGGATCCGGATCGGCGGCACCAGGTCCACGACGGGACGCGCCCGGCGGAACGCCTGCTTGCCGAGGATGTTGACGACCGGGCTCGCCACCGCGATCGCGATCGAGCCGCGCAGCGCGGCGCGCCGCAGCCGGGGCCGCCGGGTGAGGCCGAGCGCCGCCGCCGTGCCGAACCACAGGACGCCGTGGTCGGCCGACCGCGACAGCCGGGGCAGGACGTACTCCAGGCCGGGCAGCCGGGCCGCCGCGACCCGGTCGAACGCCCACCGGTCGGCCCGGCCGAGCCGGTTCAGCAGGCGCCGGTGCGGGCCCCGGAGGGGGGCGGCGGGACGCGGGGACCGGGGCGAGCGCAGCATCGCCGATGACCGAGAATGGTTGGACCGCATGCCCCGGGTATCCCCAGGGGCGTCGACAAGATTCCGTAATGATCTCAGTTCGGGGGTCACATGCGGGCGAACGTCACCTACACATCATCGACTGCAATAGGCTTCCCGGCATGAGTCACCCGCAACGGCTCGGTTCTCCGGGTGGCGAGTCGGTCGGCACGATCGCGGAGTCTCCTCACGTGAACGAGACGCTGGCCGCCTACGCCGCACGGTACGGACTGAGGCAGAGCGCGGCGCGCCCCCCGCTGCGCAAGTACATCCAGAGTGTGTGGTCCAGGCGCAACTTCATCTGGGCATTCGCCTCGGCCAAGAACATCTCGATGTACACCGAGTCTCGGCTGGGTCAGGTCTGGCAGCTGCTGACTCCGATCCTGAACGTCTCGGTCTACTACCTGATCTTCGGCGTCCTCCTCGGCACCAAGCGCGGCGTTCCCGACTTCATTCCCTTCCTTGTGACGGGCGTGTTCATGTTCGGGTTCACCCAGCGCTCGATCACGTCGGGATCGAAGTCGGTCGGTGACAACCTGTCGCTGATCAGGGCACTGCACTTCCCGCGCGCGACGCTGCCGCTGGCCATCGCGGTCGTCGAGCTGCAGCAGCTGCTGCTGTCGCTGGTGGTGCTGATCGCCATCGTGTTCGGCTTCGGCGAGCCGATCAGCGTCCACATGCTCCTGTTCGTCCCCGTGCTGCTGCTGCAGCTGATGTTCAACATCGGGATGAGCCTGATCATGGCCCGGCTGGGCGCGTTCAACCGGGACATCACCCAGCTGCTGCCGTTCATCATGCGGACCTGGCTCTACCTGTCCGGCGTCATCTTCAGCATGCCGCAGCTGGTGCACCGCAGCGCGAGCATCAAGAGCGCCCCGTGGATCGGCGAGGTGCTGAAGGCGAACCCGGGCTACGTCTACGTGGAGCTGAGCCGGCACACCATGCTCGGCGAGTACCGCGGCTATGTGCACAACACCCTGCACCTGCACTCCACCGCCCAATTGTGGATCTACGCACTGTGCTGGTCCGCCGTCGCACTGGTCGGCGGGTTCCTGTTCTTCTTCAGCGCCGAGGAGCGGTACGGCCGTGGTTGACACCGAGGTGCGCGGCGGGACGGCCATCGACGTCGACCCCACGCGCGAGCCGATCGTCGTCGTGGACGACCTGCACATCATCTACCGGGTGTACGGCGCGGGCGGCAAGGGCAACGCCGCCAGCGCGTTCGCCCGGGTCCTGCGCCGCGAGGCCCGTCCTTCGATGAAGGAGGTGCACGCGATCAAGGGGCTGTCGTTCGTCGCCTACCGCGGCGAGGCCGTCGGGATCATCGGCACCAACGGCTCCGGCAAGTCGACGCTGCTGAAGGCGATCGCGGGGCTGCTGCCGCCGCACAGCGGCGCGGTCTACACCGACGGCCAGCCGTCCCTGCTCGGCGTGAACGCGGCGCTGATGAAGGACCTGACCGGCGAGCGCAACATCGTCCTCGGCTGCCTGGCGATGGGCATGACCCCGGCGGAGACGAAGGCCCAGTACCAGAAGATCGTCGACTTCGCGGGGCTCAAGGAGGGCTTCATCCAGTACCCGATGCGGACGTACTCGTCCGGCATGGGGGCTCGGCTCCGGTTCGCGATCGCCGCGGCGAAGACCCACGACGTGCTGCTGATCGACGAGGCGCTCGCCACCGGCGACGCCAAGTTCAAGCGCAAGAGCAAGAAGCGCATCGAGGAGCTCCGCAAGGAGGCCGGCGCGGTCTTCCTCGTGGCGCACCAGCTGGACACGGTCAAGGAGATGTGCGACCGCGTCATCTGGATCGACGAGGGCCGGATGCGGATGGACGGCGACCCCGAAGAGGTCATCGACGCCTACTCCGAGGCCGCCGGGAAGTGATGCCCGTCACAGCGGGGGCGGTTGTGACGGGCGCGGTCAGAGTTACAGGGAGTTACCGGATCGTCTCTGGATGAGACGGCCTCGCCGATCTACCGTCAAGGGGAGACCTCCAGCGGCGAGGGAGACCCCCGATGGCCGACCGGCGCGACACCCCCGAACCCAGCCGACACGGACTCGACGGACAGGAACTCAGCGGGCCCGGACTCAACGGGCACGGGCTCAGCAGACGCGGCTTCCTGTCCTCCACGGCCCTCGCGGCGGGCGCCTACGGCGTCCTCGCGGCGTGCGCCAGCGAGAGCAGCGGGCCGGAGGCGAAGACCCCGGGCAAGGCGCCGAAGGAGGTGTTCACCTCCCCCGCGTCCAAGCTGAGCGGCTCCCTCAGCATCCTGATGTGGAGCCACTTCATCCCGCGCCACGACAAGTGGTTCGGCAAGTTCCTCGCGGACTGGGGCAAGAAGGTCGGCGTCGACGTCCGCGTCGACCACATCAACACCGTGGACGTGCCGCGCCGCGCCGCGTCGGAGATCCAGGCGGGCAAGGGCCACGACCTGATCCAGCACATCGCGCCGTTCTCGCAGTACGAGCCGTCCGTGCTGGACATGGCGGACGTGGTGCAGGAGGCCAACCGGCGCTGGGGCCAGCAGCTGGAGCTGTGCCGCAAGTCCAGCTACAACCCCAACACCCGGCACTTCTACGCCTACTGCCCGGGCTGGTCGCCCGACCCCGGCGACTACCGCAAGTCGATGTGGCAGAAGGCCGGCCTCCCGAACGGCCCGACGAGCTGGGACGACCTGCTCCGCGGCGCCGCCGAGATCAAGAAGACGACCGGGGTGCCGTGCGGGCTGGGGCTGTCCCCCGAGACCGACTCGAACATGGCGGCGCGGGCGCTGCTGTGGTCGTTCGGCGGGTCCGTCCAGGACGAGAACGAGCGGGTGGCGATCAACTCCGACGCCACGGTGGCGGCCGTCGAGTACATGACCCGGCTGTTCAAGGAGGCGGAGACCAGCGAGGTGTTCTCGTGGGTGCCCGCGTCCAACAACCAGGCGCTGATCGCCGGCAGGTCGTCCTACATCCTGAACTCGATCTCCGCGTGGCGCACCGCGATGGGCACCAACCGGACGATCGGCGACGACATCTTCTTCACCCCGGCGCTGCGCGGCCCGAAGGCGGCGCTGGCGGCGCAGCACGTCATCCAGCAGTGGATCGTCCCGAAGTACTCGCCGAACGCGGCGGCGGCCAAGGAGTTCCTGCTGCACTACACGGCGAACTTCCCGTCGGTGACGTACCAGTCGGAGCTGTACGACCTGCCGGGCTGGCCGTCGCTGGTCCCGCAGCTGCACGGCTGGCTCGACAACGACCCGTACGGCGCGAAGCCGGCGAACAAGCTGAGCCTGCTGAAGAACGCCACGTCGTGGAGCGCGAACATCGGGTACCCCGGCCCGTCGAACCCGGCGATCGGCGAGATCTTCAACACCAACCTGCTGCCGACGATGTTCGGCCGCGCCGCCCGCGGCCAGACGTCCGCGCGCCAGGCCGTCGCGGACGCCGAACGCCAGATCAACGCGATCTTCAAGAACTGGCGCGCCCGCGGCCTCGTGGGCGGCTGACGGCCTATGAACACGGTCGAGGTCAAGGGGCTCGTCAAGACGTTCGACGGGCGGGTGCGGGCGCGGCGGCGCGGGCGCGGGGACGTGGTGCGCGCGCTGGACGGGGTGGACCTGGCCGCGGAGCCGGGCGAGTACCTGGTGCTGCTCGGGCCGTCGGGGTGCGGGAAGACGACGCTGCTGCGCACCATCGCCGGGCTGGAGCAGCCGACGGAGGGCGAGGTGCTGATCGGCGGGCACCCGGTGAACGGGCTGCCGCCGCGGGTCCGGCAGATCGCGATGGTGTTCCAGTCGTACGCCCTGTATCCGCACAAGACGGTCCGGGACAACATCGTCTTCCCGTTGCGGGCGGAGCGGATGGGCAAGGCGGAGCGGGAGAAGAAGGCCCTGTGGGCGGCGGAGCTGCTGGAGATCGAGCCGCTGCTGCGCCGCAAGCCGCGGCAGCTGTCGGGCGGTGAGCGGCAGCGGGTGGCGCTGGCGCGCGCGCTGGTCCGGGACCCGGCGGTGTTCCTGCTGGACGAGCCGCTGTCGAACCTGGACGCGAAGATGCGGGCGACGGCGCGCGACGAGCTGAAGCGGTTCCAGCAGCGGGTCGGCACGACGACGATCTACGTGACGCACGACCAGGCCGAGGCGATGGGGCTCGGGGACCGGATCGCGGTGCTGGAGCACGGCCGGGTGCGGCAGGTCGGGACGCCGCAGGAGGTGTACGACGACCCGTCCGACACGTTCGTGGCGACGTTCATCGGGTCGCCGCCGATGAACCTGGTGAAGCGCGGCGACCGGCTGGTGGGGTTCCGGCCGGAGCACCTGCTGCCGGCGGAGGTCGTCCCGGCGGACCGGCGGGTGCCGATGCCGCTGCAGGTCGAGCGGATGGAGTACCTGTCCGGCGACCGGCACGTGTACGGGACGGTGACGGGCATCGGCGAGGACACCCGGGTGATCGCCCGGCTGCCCGCCACGGTGATGACGCCGATCGCGGCGGGCGAGACGCACGACTTCGCGGTGGAGCCGGAGCGGTTGCGGTTCTTCGACGCGGCGGAGGGCGCGCGGGCGGAGCCGATGACGATCGGAGGCGCGCGGTGACCGCCGCGTCCGCCGTGCGGGCGCGGCGAAAGGCGGGCCTCGCCGACCGGGAGGGCTTCCTGGCGTGGGCGATGCTGCTGCCCTCGGTGATCTACATCATCGCGCTGGTCGGCCTGCCGTTCGTGCTGGCCATCGCGTTCGCGTTCTCCGACGTGACGACCGGCGACCCGTCCTTCGACTTCGTCGGGTTCCGCAACTTCACCGAGGTCTTCCACGACGGGGTGTTCTGGCGGGCGCTGGTGAACACGCTGGTGTTCACCGGGATCAGCATGGCGCTGATCGTGGTCTTCGGGAAGATCCTGGCGAACATCCTGGTCGCCGACTTCCACGGCAAGTGGTTCGTCCGGCTGCTGGTGCTGCTGCCGTGGACGACGCCGGTCGCGCTGTCCACGATCTCGTGGCTGTGGTTCCTCGACTCGATCTACTCGCCGGTCGACTGGGTGCTCCGGCATGTGGGGCTGATCAGCGGGAACGTGGTGTGGCTCGGCCGCCCGTGGACGGCGATGGGCTCGGTGATCGCGGTGCAGACGTGGCGGCTGACCCCGCTGGCCGCGGTGATCATGATGGCGGGGCTGGTGGCGATCCCGCGCGACATCGACGAGGCGGCCCGGGTCGACGGCGCCGGGTTCTGGCGGCGCATGTTCGAGGTGACGATCCCGCTGACGCTGCCGGTCATCGCGGTCGCCGGGCTGTTCGGGGCGATCATGACGTTCACCGACATGACCGTCCCGTACGTGCTGACGCGCGGCGGCCCGACGCACGCCACGGACGTGCTGGCGTCGTGGGCGTACTTCCGGGGGATCGAGGGCGGCGACGTCGGGCAGGGCGCGGCGATCGCGCTGTTCCTGTTCCCGCTGCTGCTCGCCGGCGCGATCGCGATCCTGCGCGCCGTCCGCCGGTTGGAGGCGGGATGACCGGCCAGGCCGAGGAGGACGAGAGGCTGCGGCGGCGGTACGCGCTCCGGCACGTCGCGGCGCGGGGCGGCGTGTACGGATCGGCCGTCCTGGCGGCGCTGGTGTGCGCGCTGCCGTTCCTGTGGAGCCTGGTCAGCGCGTTCAAGCAGAACCAGGACCTGTACAACCCCGAGAGCAACCCGTTCTTCTTCAACAAGCCCGCGACGCCCGACCACGTGACGTTCCTGTTCGACGACACGCCCTTCCTGACGTTCGTGGCGAACACCCTGATCGTCGGCGCCGCGGTCGTGGCGATCACGCTGCTGCTCGCGCTGCCCGCCGCGTACTCGCTGGCGCGGCTGGACCGCCCGTGGGGCACCCCGATGGGCATCGCGATCTTCATGGTGTACCTGGTGCCGCCGTCGCTGCTGTTCCTGTCGCTGACCCGCGTCGTGGTCAGGCTGCACCTGGAGGACACCCTCTGGTCGATGATCGTCGTCTATCCGACGATCACCGTCCCGGTGTCGGTGTGGCTGCTGATCGGGTTCCTGCGGGCCGTCCCGAAGGACGTCGAGGAGCAGGCGATGGTGGACGGCTACAGCCGGCTCGGCGCGTTCGCCCGGGCCGTCCTGCCGCTGGTGTTCCCCGGGATCGTCGCGGTGGTGGTGTTCAGCTTCACGCTCACCGCCAGCGAGTTCGTGTACGCGCTGGCGTTCGTGTCGGCGAGCCCGCAGATGGTGGTCAGCACCGGCGTGCCGACCCAGCTCGTGCGCGGGGACGTGTTCTTCTGGCAGTCGCTGCAGGCCGCCACGGTGGTCACCGCCGTCCCGATCGCGTTCCTGTTCAACCTGTTCCTGGACAGGTTCGTCACCGGGTTCACGATGGGCGCCGTCAAAACCTGATCCCGCACTGATAGAGATGGGGGTGACAACCGATCCCTTGACGAGGAGGTCGCCATGGCCGGCCGGCCACCGCTTCCGCACGAGCACCTGCCGCAGGTCGGGTCGTTCACCGTGACCAGCGACGACGTCACCGAAGGCGAGCGGCTCGACGACGCGCACGTCTTCGACGACTGGGGGTTCAGCGGCGGCAACAAGTCGCCCCACCTGCGCTGGTCCGGATTCCCGGCGGAGACGAAGAGCTTCGCCGTGACCTGCTACGACCCGGACGCCCCGACCGGCAGCGGCTTCTGGCACTGGTCGCTGTTCGACATCCCCGCGGACGTCACCGAGCTGCCCACCGGCGCGGGCACCGCCGACTCCAAGATCGGCGTCCACGCCCGCAACGACTACGGCACCAAGGAGTTCGGCGGCGCGGCCCCGCCTCCCGGCGACCCGCACCGCTACGTGTTCACCGTGCACGCCCTGGACGTCGAGTCGCTCGGCCTGGACTCCGACACCTCACCGGCCGTCGTGGGCTTCAACATCACCGCCCACACCCTGGCCCGCGCCACGATCATCCCCGAGTACGGCGTCTGACACCTCGCTGAGGCCGTCCCATCCCCGGGACGGCCTCACGAGGCGCCGACCAGCACATCCCCCACGGCCGTCCGCCGGTACAGGACCGAACGGCCGCTGCGCTCACGGGTGACGAGGCCGGACGCGCGCAGTACCGCGAGGTGGTCGCCGACGCCGCCGAGGCTCACCCGCAGCCGGGCGCCGAGCCAGGTCGTCGTGGCGGGCTCGGCGAGCGCGCGCAGCAGGTCGGCGCGGGTGCGGCCGAGCAGCCGGGCGAGCGCGTCGCCCTCCCGCGGCTCGCGCCCCTCCCACAGCGCCGCCACTCCCCTGGCCGGGTACATCAGCGTGTACGGCCAGTTCCGCTCCAGGGTGACGGTGATCTCGGAGAAGATCGTCGGGACGAACATCAGCCCGGCGCCGTCGAGCTCCACCACCGCGTCGTCCCGCAGGTCGGCCTCGATCACGCCGTCGCGCCAGCGGACCTTGCGCGACAGGCCGTCCAGCGCCTGCGCCCAGCCGTAGGCGGCGAGCCGTCCCGCGCGGTACAGGATGTCCTGTTCGAGGATCGAGCGCAGCACCGGCCACTCCGGTTCGATCAGCACCGCCCACGCGCGCTCCATGCAGTCGGCGAACCGCCGCACCATGTCGGGGCTCTCCAGCACGTCCCGGACGTCCGGTTCGGGTTCCGGAAGGGTCTCGAGGGTGCGGGCGATCTCGGCGCGCGCCTGCTCCAGCGGCGTGGCGCGGGTGACGGCGAACTGCTCGGCGACCGTCTGGTTCGGGCGGGTGGGCGGCGGCGAGAAGAAGTCGGCGACGTAGCCGCGCTCGTGCATCAGGAAGGCCAGCGCGCGCACGGCCGGGTCATCGGCGATCGTCCGGAAGGCGGGCCGGACCCGCTCCAGCCACGGCCGCACCGGGCCGACGGGGATCCGCTCCGTGACGATCCCGACCGCGATGACCGTCTCGAACAGCGGCGCGATGCCGAACCGGCTCGCCGCGAGGTCGCCGGGCCCCACCTTGATCCGGTACATGTTTCGCTCCTCCCCGAAACATTATCCTCGCGCGGCGCGGCCCCCGAGGGTGGTCGCCATGACCACGACCACCGCGCCGGCGGCGTCCGCGCGCTACCGCGACGTCTTCGGCGTCCCCGAGTTCCGCACCCTCTTCGTCCTTCAGACGCTGCGGGTGGCCGGCGACTCGATCCGGATGATCGCGCTGTCGGTGCAGACGTTCGAGCGGACCGGGTCCTCGCTCACCGCGGCCCTGGTGTTCTGCGCGGAGATGCTCCCCTACGTGGTGGGCGGCGCGTTCCTGCTCTCGCTGGCCGACCGGGTCCCGATGCGGCGGCTGCTCACCGGATTCCATCTGCTGTCCCTGGTGGTCACGGTCGTCCTCGCGTTCGACGTCGTCCCGCTCCCGGGGATGATCGCGCTGATCCTGGTGCTCGGGCTGTTCGGGCCCGTCAACGGCGCGACCGTGCAGGGCCGGTTGCCCGCGCTGCTCCCCGGCGACGGGTTCGTGCTCGGCCGGTCGCTGTTCACGATGACGTCCGCCGGCGCGCAGATCGCCGGGCAGGCGGTCGGCGGATTGCTGTTGGCGGCGCTGACCCCGTCCGGAACGCTCTGGCTGGCCGCCGGGAGCGCCGCTGTGGCCGCCGCGCTCGCCCGGTTCGGCCTGCCGGACGTGCCGGCGCCGGGCAGCGGATCGTCCGGCGTGGCGCGGGAGACGTGGCGGGTCAACCGGCTGCTGTTCGGCGACCGCAAGACGCGGGGCCTGCTGCTGGCCTTCTGGGTGCCGCTGTCACTGTCGGTCGGCGCGGAGGGCCTGATGGTCCCCTACGCGAGCGGGCTCGGCCGGGCGGGCGAGGCGGGCCTGCTGCTGTCATCGGGCGCGGCGGGGATGTTCGCGGGCAACCTGCTGATCGGCCGCTTGATCCGCCCCGACCTGCGCGACCGGCTGACGCTGCTGCTGGCGATGCTGACCGGCGCGCCGCTCCTGCTGTTCGCGTTCCACCCGCCGCTGCCGGTCGCCTGCGCGCTGATGCTGACGGGCACGCTCGGCCTCGGCTACGACCTGCCGCTCCTGCGCCGGCTCGTGGACGCGACGCCGGAGCGGATCCACGGCCAGGCCCTGGGCGTCGCCAACACCGGGATGATGACCGGCCAGGCCGCCGGAATGGCCGCGGCGGGCGCACTCGGCGACCTGCTGGTGCCGCCGCAGGCCATCGCCCTCTGCGGCGCCGCATCACTGCTGTCATGCCTGGTGCTGGTACGCCACCTACGCTGAGGCCATGCGCCGGGACGGCCTCACGAGGCGCCGACCAGCACGTCCCCCACGGCCGTCCGCCGGTACAGGACCGAACGGCCGCTGCGCTCGCGGGTGACCAGACCGGACGCGCGCAACACCGCCAGGTGATCGCTCACCCCGCCGAGACTCACCCGCAACCGGGCGCTGAGCCACGTCGTCGTCGCGGGCTCGGCCAGCGCACGCAGCAGATCGGCGCGAGTGCGCCCCACCAACCGCGCCAGCGCGTCACCCTCCCGCGGCTCCCGCCCCTCCCACAGCGCCGCCACTCCCCTGGCCCGGTACATCAGCGTGTACGGCCAGTTCCGTTCGAGCGCGACACCGACGTCGGAGAACGCGGTCGGGACGAACATCAGCCCGCTGCCGTCGAGGCGGCTGGTTCCCTTGCTCCGCATGTCGAGCTCGATGACGCCGTCGCGCCAGCGGACCTTGCGCGACAGGCCGTCCAGCGCCTGCGCCCAGCCGTAGGCGGCGAGCCGTCCTGCGCGGTGCACGATGTCCTGTTCGAGGATCGAGCGCACGATGGGCCAGTCGGGTTCGATGAGGGCCGTCCACGCCGCCTCCACACCATCGGTGAGCCGCCGCACGACCTCGGTGCTCTCCAGGACGTCGCGGACGTCCGGCTCGGGCTCCGGGAGGCCCTCGACGTTGCGGGCGATCTCCTCCCGGGCCTGCTCCAGCGGCGTCGCACGGGCGACGGCCAACTGCTCGGCGACCGTCAGGTTCGGACGGGCGGGCGGCGGCGAGATGAAGTCCGCGACGTAACTGGTGTGCCCCACGAGGAACGCCAGCGTCCGCACCGCCGGGTCGCCCGCGATCTCCCGGTAGGCGGGCCGGACGCGCTCCAGCCACGGACTCACCGGACCGGCGGGCAGCCGCCCGGAGGCGAGCCCGATCACGTGGAGCGTCTCGTACAGCGGCGCGATCCCGAACCGGCTGGCCGCCAGGTCCCCGGGCCCCACCACGATCCGATGCAAGTTTCGCCCCTCCCCGAAACATTATCCGCCCGCCCCGCGCCGCCCGAAAGTGGCGCCATGACCCCTTCGGCCGCCCTCGCAGCGCCGCCAGCGCGCTACCGCGACGTCTTCGGCGTCTCCGAGTTCCGGACTCTTTTCTGCGTGCAGACGCTGCTGGTGACCGGGGAGTCGATCCGGATGATCGCGCTGTCGGTGCTGGTGTTCGAGCGGACGGGCTCCACCCTGTTCGCGGCCCTGGCCTTCTCCGCGGGCATGCTGCCCTACGTGGTGGGGGGCATGTTCCTGCTGTCGCTCGCCGACCGGGTGCCGCCGCGCCGCCTCCTCACCGGCTACTTCCTTGCGCGCTGCGCGGTCGACGGCGTCCTGGCCCTGGGCGGCCTGCCGGTGCCGGGAATGCTGGCGCTGGTCGCCGGGATCGGGGTGTTCGCGCCGGTCGGCGGCGCCAGCCTGGGAGGACGGCTGCCGGCGCTGCTGTCCGGAGACCGGTACGTGCTGGGCCGGTCGGTGTTCACGATGACGATGGCGGTCGCGCAGGTCGCCGGGCAGGCGGTGGGCGGGCTGCTGCTGGCGGCGCTGGCACCGTCCGGGACGCTGCTGCTCGCGGCGGTGAGCGGCGGAACGGCGGCCGCGCTCGCCTGGCGCGGCCTCCCTGCACCGAAACCGCACGCGGACGGGGGCTCGTCGCGGGCCTCGGGCACGCTGCGGGAGACGTGGCGGGTCAACCGCAGGCTGCTCACGGACCGGAGGGTGCGCGGGCTGCTGATGGCGTGGTGGCTGCCCGTGTCACTGGCGGTCGGCAGCGAGGCCATGGCGGTCCCCTACGGGAGCGGGCTCGGCCTGCCCGGCGCGGCAGGGCTGCTGCTGGCCTCGAGCGCGACCGGGATGTTCTCCGGGAACCTCGTGCTCGGACGATGGGTCCGGCCGGCCGTCCGAGAGCGGCTGACGTTCCCGCTGGCCCTGCTGACCGGTGCGCCACTGCTGGCCTTCGCGTTCGAGCCGGGCCTCGCGGCGGCATGCGCGCTGATGGCGGCGGGGGCGTTCGGGATGGGCTACGACCTGAGCATCCAGGCCCGTGTGGCGGATGTGGTGCCGGGGCGTGTCCAGGGGCAGGCGGTCGGCTTGGCCACCATGGGGGTCGTGACGGGGCAGGCCGCCGCCATGGCCGGCGCGGGCGCACTCGGCGGGTTGCTCGCGCCGGCGTACGTCATTGCGTTGTGCGGCGCGGCGTCGCTGCTGGCCTGTTTGGTGCTGGTTCGGCGTCTACGGGGAGGGGGTGCGGGGGCGGGGGCGGGGGCCGGGCCATAGGAGGCAGGTTTGGAGGACGCCAACGCCCGCCGGACATGCCGTCAGCCTTGCGGCGGTTCTGTGGCGCCGCCTGAGCATCGGCACTCAGGCGGCGCCTGGAATGTGCTTACTTCTCCCAGGGGAAGCGGTCCGCGAAGGCGGGCTTGAGGTCGTCCAGCCAGGCGGCGTCGGGGTCGTAGTGGGCGAAGAAGGGCTTGCCCACCAGGTCCGCGTCGCGGCACTGGATGAAGTGCAGGGCGAACACCTTCTCGCCGAACAGGTCGAGGACGCCGTCCACGCAGACCTTGCCGGGGGTGGCGGACATGGACGGGCCCCGGACGGTGCGGGAGAGCCCGGAGACGTTCTTGTAGGCGTCCCGGAAGATCTCGTAGGCGCGGGCCAGCGGGACGGCGAAGTAGTCCTGGGGGCCGGTGTCGCGCTCGACGAACATGTAGTACGGGACGAGCCCCATCCGCGTCTGGACGCGCCACATGGTCTCCCAGGTGGCGGCGTCGTCGTTGATCGTCCGGATGAGGGGCGCCTGGGTGCGGATGATCGCACCGGTGTCGCGGATGCGGCGGCACGCCTCGGTGACCATGAGCGGTTCGAGCTCGCGCGGGTGCGAGAAGTGCGCCATGAAGGCGAGGTTCTTGCCGGATTCCACGACCTGCTCGAACAGCCGGAGCATGGCGTCGGCGTCGGGGTCGGTGACGAACTTCTGCGGCCAGTAGGCCAGCGACTTGGTGCCGATCCGGATGGACTCCAGCTGCTCCAGCTCCAGCAGCGGCTCCACGTAGCGGCGCAGCACCGGCTCGCCCATGATCATGGCGTCGCCGCCGGTGAACAGCACGCTGGTCACCTCGGGGTGGGCGATCAGGTAGTCGCGCAGGGCGGCGGGCTCGTCGCCGGCCATCTTCAGATCGGGCTCGCCGATGAACTGGGCCCAGCGGAAGCAGTAGGTGCAGTACGCGTGGCAGGTCTGTCCCTGCTTGGGGAAGTACAGCACCGTCTCGTCGTACTTGTGCTGCATCCCGGGGATCTTGCCGTCCCCGAAGCTCGGGATGTTGAGCTCCATCTGCCCGGCGGGGTGCGGGTTCAGGCTCATCCGCACCGCGTGCGCGGCGGCCTCGACCTCGGCCTTGGGGGCCTCGCGGCGCAGCAGGTCCGACAGGTGCGCGACGTCGCCGGCGGGGAGCATGTCGGGCTGCGGGAACACCAGCCGGTAGATCGGGTCGTCCGGAGCGGCCGACCAGTCGATGAGCTCCTCAATGACGTAGGCGTTGGTCCGGAAGGGCAGGACCGTCGCGACCGCCCGGGTCGCGAGCCGCTGCTCGGGCGACAGACCGGCGCGAGCGGTGAGCTCGTCCAGGTGCTTCGCCGTGAAGGCGCGGAACTTGCGACCGGTGGATCGCACTGCGGGAGCCGCGTCGTTCACCAGTGTCACGTGTTGGTACTCCTTGATGTCAGCGGGGAAGCGCACCCCGGGCACGTCGTCACGGACGGTGATCAGAAGGGCGCTGGACACCCCCATTCAACCGTTTGGGACCGGTTCATACCGAATTGATACCCCCTACAGGGTAGGGAAAAAGCTGGTCAACGCCGATCCCGACAAATCGCCCCTGCATCATCGTGGACGCTCCGCCCCTTGTTCAACGACTACGGGACGTCAACCTCTCCGTCAGCCGGCGGCCACGCTTCGGCCAGCGGATACTCCGGAAACCGCGCCCCAGGTCACACGCTGACAGGATGTTCGGAAATACTGGCGTGGGCGGCACCGAGGACGGGCGAAGGGGCTGGTGTGCACTCCCACGACGCAGACGGCGCGGCCGGGCCGGCCGACGCCCCCGGCACCGCCGGGCCGGACCCCGACACCGAGCCGGAGCACCCCGACACCGAGCCGGACCACAGCGCGGACGGCCCCGGCGTGGCCCCGCGGTACGTGATCGTCCTGGCCTTCCTCGCGGCGATCTGCTACGCGTCCTTCTTCCTGGAGAACGTGCTGAGCCCCGCCCTCGACGTCGTCAACGGCTACGTCAGCGAGCTGTCGGCCCTCGACCAGCCGTTCCACCTGGTCTACAGCGGCGGCGACTTCGTCACCGGCGTCCTGTCGATCCTCGTGGCGATCGGCACGCTGCGCCGGCTGCGGCGGCGCCCGCTGGCCACCGCCGGCTGGGCGTTCCTCGGCCTGTTCGGGATCTGGGCGATCGGGGACGCCTCGTTCCCGCTGGACTGCGCCCCCAACCTGGAGACGTGGTGCGCGCTGCGGGAGCGCTCGGAGCACGTGTCGTTCTCGCACGAGTTCCACTCCGTCACCAGCACCGTCGTGATCACCTGCGGGGTGATCGCGCTGTTCCTGCTGTCGATGGCCGCCCGCCGGTACGGGTGGTGGCCCGTGCTGGCCCGCTGGGGCTGGGTGGTCGCGGCGGCCGAGACCGTGTTCGCGCTGAGCACGCTGCTGGCGATGTACCTGGGCCGCTGGCTCGGCATCATCCAGCGCGTGCAGATCACCGTGCTGTGCGCCGGGCTGCTGCTGATCGCCTGGGCGCTGTACGCCGACTACCGGAACGCCCGGCGCGCCCACGCCGCCCCGCCGCCGCTACGGGAGAAGACAGCCCTATGACCGAGAACACCGACCGGGTGGACGGCACCGCCGGCGCCGTGAACGAGATCGTCAACGTCGGGCGGGAACAGGTCCACGTGGTCGAGGAGGGGCCGGCGGACGGGCCGCCGCTGCTGCTCAGCTCCGGCCTCGGCGGCGCCTGGTTCGACTGGCGGCCGAGTTCCGACCTGCTGCGCGACCGGAACCGGCTGATCGCCTTCGACCGTCCCGGGCTGGGCCTCAGCCCGGCCGCGGTCGCGGCCCCGACGCTGCGCCGCGAGGCCGACATTCTCGCGGCGCTCGCGGAGCGGGCCGGACGGCCGGTGATCGTGGTCGCGCACTCGATGGCCGGGTTCCACGCCGAGGCGCTCGCCCGCCTCCGTCCCGAGCTCGTGCGCGGCCTGGTCCTCGTGGACCCCAGCTACGAACCCGATCCGCACGCGTTCGTCCGGTTCGCGGCGGTGGCGATACCGCTGGCGACGGCGGCCGGCGCGGTGCTCGGCGCGACGCGGCTCGCGAAGATCGTCGGACCGTTCGGGCGGCGGACGGTCCTGAAGTGCACCAGCCGGCGCGACGAGCCCGTGCCGGACGCGGTCGTCCGCTCGGTGTACGGGCGCGGGACGGTCCTCGGCACCGTCGTGGCGGAGGACCTGGCCTACCGGGAGCAGGCCGTCGACCTGGCGCGGCTGCGCGAGCGCCGCCCGTTCCCGGCCGTCCCGCTGGTCGTGCTGACGGCGCTCGGGGACGTCAAGGGCGACACCAAGAAGCGGGAATGGTCGCAGGGGCACGCGCGGCTGGCGAGCATGACGCCGTACGGGAGCCAGGTCGATCTGCCGGACTGCCTGCACATGGTCCAGCTCGACCGTCCGGACGCCGTCGCCGACGCGGTCGCCGAAGTGCTGCGGGCCGAGGAGACGGTGTGAGGCGCGTCCAGGCGGTCCTTCTCGCGGCGGTGCTGGCCGCGACGTTGTCCGGCTGCAAGGTGATGCAGCGGATCTCCGAGGGCTCCTACCGCAACGCCGTCACCGACGGGGTCGTCGCCGAGCTGAAGAAGCGCGACATCCCGCTGAAGGCGCGTCCGTCCTGCAAGACGCCGAAGACGGGCGACACCGTGCGGGTCTCGTGCACGGCGCGGACGAAGGCGGGGCAGCCGGTCGTGGTGACCGGCGTCGCCCGCGACGCCGACAGCGCCCACCCGATCGAGGAGTACACCGTCACCGTGGCCGGGCGGCAGGTCCTGGACCAGGGCTGCCTCGGCCTCGGCTGCTCCTGACGACCGGGCGTCCCGGTCTGGCCGTTGTCCTTCGTCCCGGCCTAGCCGTTGCCCTTGTGGCAGGCGGCGCCGAGGCACTGCGCGTTCTCCACGACCGGGCGCCCGTCCACGAGGATCGTGAAGTAGTTCCTCTTGGACGCCTGCTCGCCGCTGCCGAGCACCTTGACCTGCTTGTTGTCGGCGGTGGCGCCGGTGCAGGACACGCGCATGCTCCTCTTGGTCCAGCCGGGCAGGTTCGCGCACTTCAGCGGCGACTGCAGCTTCAGCCCGCGCGTGGTCAGCTCGTCGGCGGCCTTCGTCGGCAGCGCCTTGCGCAGGGCGGCCTGCGTCTTGTACTGCAGCTCGCCGCCGGACGTCACCATCAGCCACGCGGCGCCGCCCGCGACCAGCAGGACGAGGAGCACGGCGGATCCCAGGATCAGGGCCTTCTTGCGATTCATCACCATTTCCACGGCTGATACATCACCGTGCGTACGGGATCACATGCACGGAGTGTCGGACTTTTCCCTGATCATGCGCATCCGTTGCCCGGCCGCGCGGGGCGTCCGGCCCCCGCCGCGCCCGGCCGGCGGGCACGTGAGGCTCGCCACCTCCCGGCCGGCACCGCCAAGGCAGCCGAACCGAGGACTTACCATGCGATGAGCTGCGCATCTCCCGACGTGCCGCGTCTCCCTCACCCTCCTGGAGCGACCCCATGACCGGTCAAGGCGAGCCGTCGCGCCCGGCGGCCCGCCGGCCGGCGGTGGTGCGGCCGCTGCCGATCGCGGTCGACACGATGGGCGGCGACCACGCGCCCGGCGAGATCATCGAGGGCGCGGTGGACGCGGTCCGCGAGCACGGCGTCCGGGTGGTGCTGGTCGGGCAGGCGCCGCGGATCCAGCGCGAGCTGGACCGGCACGGGTTCGCCGGCAAGATCCCGATCGTGCACGCCGAGGAGGCCCTCGACATGGGCGAGGGCGCGCTCGCGAGCTGGCGCAAGCCGAAGTCGTCGATCGCGATCGCCTGCCACCTGATCAAGCAGGGCCGGGCGTCGGCGCTGGTGTCGGCGGGCAGCACCGCCGGGGTCGTCGCGACGTCCCGGCTGCGGCTGAAGGGCCAGCAGGGCGTGATGCGACCCGCGATCGCGGTGGCGCTGCCGACCACGCCGCGCCCGACGATCCTGCTGGACGCGGGCGCCAGCGTGGACGTCAAGCCGGAGGGGCTCGTCCAGTTCGCCGCGCTCGGCACCGCGTACGCGCAGATCCTGCTGGGCGTGGAGCGGCCGACCGTGGGGCTGCTGACGATCGGGTCCGAGCCCGGCAAGGGCAACAAGGTCACCAAGCGGGCGCACGAGCTGCTGTCCGGCGGCAGCCACGGCATCGAGTTCGCCGGGAACGTCGAGGGCCACGACCTGCTGCGAGGTGTGGTGAACGTGGTGGTGACCGACGGGTTCACCGGCAACGTCGCGCTCAAGACGATGGAGGGCACGGTCCGGACCGCGTTCGCGGAGATCCGGACCGCGATGACCGCCAGCACCCCCGCCCGGTTCGGCGCGCTCCTCCAGCGCCGAAGGCTCCAGGAGCTGCGCGACCGCCTCGACCCCGACAC
This sequence comes from Actinomadura napierensis, assembly GCF_039529375.1. Classification (NCBI taxonomy): domain Bacteria; kingdom Bacillati; phylum Actinomycetota; class Actinomycetes; order Streptosporangiales; family Thermomonosporaceae; genus Actinomadura; species Actinomadura napierensis. The sequence goes on along the minus strand of NZ_BAAAMR010000017.1, from coordinate 61,081 downwards.
CTACGGCGGCGGCGTCCTGCTCGGCCTGAACGGGACGGTCGTCATCGCGCACGGCGCCTCGCACGCCCGCGCGATCGCCTCGGCGTGCGAGCTGGCGCACCGGCTGGCGTCCGGGCGGATCGTGGAGCGGATCCGCGAGCAGGTCGCGGCGACGCGGACGTCCCGGTTCGGCCGCTGGACGCACGGCGAACGCGACGCGCAGGACAAGGACAGGAACTCCAGGCCCGCCGAGCGGCCGGGCGAGGCGCCGAAGTCGCCGGAACCGCCGCGCGAGATCCCGGCGCCCGCCGCCGAACACGCCCCGCCGGACCGGACCGAACCGCCCGCCGCCGGCTAGCCCGGCGCGGCGAAAAGCGGTGCCGGGCGGTGCGTCCGCGCCGATAACCTTGGAACATGCCCGATCCGCAACTCGTACTCGCCGCCCGGGTCCAGGACGCGCTGAGCGCCGCCTTCGGACCGTCGTACGCGGACGCCGACCCGGTCATCCGGCCGTCGCAGTTCGCCGACCTTCAGGCCAACGTGGCGCTGCCGCTGGCCAAGAAGCTGGGCCGCAAGCCGCGAGACGTGGCAGACGAGATCGTCAAGAACCTCGACACCGCCGGCGTCGTGGCGGACGTGCAGGTCAGCGGGCCGGGCTTCATCAACCTGACGCTCAGCGACACGTGGATCGCCGGCGAGGCGCAGCGGGCCCTGCAGGACGACCGGCTCGGCGTCCCCGCCACGGAGCACCCGCAGAAGGTCGTGGTCGAGTACTCCTCGCCGAACGTGGCGAAGGAGATGCACGTCGGGCACCTGCGGACCACGATCGTCGGCGACGCGATCGCCCGCATCCTGGACTTCCTCGGCCACCGCGTCGTCCGCGACAACCACGTCGGCGACTGGGGCACCCCGTTCGGCATGCTCATCGAGCACCTGCTCGACCTCGGCGAGGACGCCGCCGCGCGGGGCGACTCGTCCGTCCGCGACCTCACCGCCTTCTACCAGGCGGCCCGGGCGAAGTTCGACGGCGACGAGGAGTTCGCCGACCGGTCCCGCAGCCGGGTCGTCGCGCTCCAGGCGGGCGACCCGGAGACGCTGCGGCTCTGGAACGTCCTCGTGGACGTGTCCAAGAACTACTTCAACACCGTCTACCAGCGGCTCGGCGTCACCCTCACCGACGACGACATCAAGGGCGAGAGCTTCTACAACGACCTGCTCGCCCCGACCGTCCAGGAGCTGGAGGACAAGGGCATCGCGGTGATCAGCGACGGGGCGCTGTGCGCGTTCCCGCCCGGCTTCACCGGCCGCGAGGGCGAGCCGCTCCCGGTGATCATCCGCAAGAGCGACGGCGGCTACAACTACTCCACCACCGACCTCGCGACCATCCGGTACCGGATGGACACCGAGCACGTCGACCGGATGATCTACGTGGTGGGCGCGCCGCAGTCGCTGCACTTCCAGATGGTGTTCGCCGTCGCCCGGACGGCCGGCTGGCTGACCGAGGGCGTCCAGGCCGAGCACGCGCAGATCGGCAACGTCCTCGGCACCGACGGCAAGATCCTGCGGACCCGCGCGGGCAGCACCGTCAAGCTGGCCGAACTGGTCGACGAGGCCGTCGAGCGGGCCGGCGCCGTCTACGACGAGGTCCAGCACGACGACTCGTTCGACGAGGCCACCCGCGCCGCGATCGTCCAGGACGTCGGCATCGGCGCGATCAAGTACGCCGACCTGTCGGTGGCGCGCGACAGCGAGTACGTCTTCGACTTCGACCGGATGATCTCCTTCAACGGCAAGACCGGCCCGTACCTGCAGTACGCGGCGGCCCGGATCCGGTCGATCTTCCGCAAGGGCGGCCTCACCCCGGACGAGGCGACCGGCCCGATCACGCTCACCGACCCGGCCGAGCGCGCGCTGGCGCTGCAGCTGCTCGGGTTCGGCGCCGCCATCGAGCAGGCCGGCGAGACCGCCGAGCCGCACAAGCTGGCCGGCTACGTCTACTCGGTCGCCGACGCCTACACGACCTTCCACGAGAACTGCCCGGTCCTGAAGGCCCCGGACGAGGCCACGAAGGCGTCGCGGCTCGCGCTCTGCGCCGTCACCCTCCGCACGCTGACCACCGGCCTCGCCCTCCTCGGCGTCCCGACTCCGGAACGCATGTAGAGGTGTCAGCCCAGGGGGCGACCCCCTGGAACCCCCGTCACGACCGACAGGCTGGCAGGCCCGCGACCTGGGGCTGAGGTTCAGACCACGGGAGTGGGCTCGGCTCAGGCTGTTGGGGTCGGGGCTCGGAAGGGCGGGGTCAGGTTCTTGCGTTCGCGGGCCACCTGCTCGCGGACGGCGGGGACGACCTCCAGCGCGAAGACCGGGAGCTGCTCCGGGTCGCCGGCGAACAGGAACGTGTCGACGCCGTGGCCCACGGCCAGCTCGGTCAGCTCGTAGACCCACTGCTGCGGCGGGCCGTGCAGGAAGCCGCGCGAGTCGCGCCCGTCGACGGACCCTTCGAGCAGGTAGACGCGGCGCAGCTCGGATGGGGCGCGGCCGGCCCGGGCGGCGGCGTCGTCCAGGCGGCGCTGCCCGTCGGCGAGCCGCTTGGGCGGGACGAGCGAGGACGGCGCGATCCAGCCGTCGGCGACGCGTCCCGCGAGGTCGAGGGCGCGCGGCCCGGTCACGCCGAGCCAGACCCCGATCTGGTGGGCGGGCGCCGGGCCCGCCTGCGCGGCGGCGAACCGGTGGTGCTCGCCCTGGAAGCGCAGCCCGTTCTGGTCGCTCCAGTGCAGCCGGATGATCTGCACCGCCTCTTCCAGGGCGCGGCGCGCGGCGGCGGTGCCGAGCCGTGCGCCGCCGTAGGCCTCGACGCCGTCCCAGGACGTGCCCGCGCCGAGGCCGAGCTCGACGCGGCCGCCGCTCAGGGCGTCCATCGTGGCGAGCGCCTTGGCCAGCAGGGCGGGCGGCCGCAGCGGCAGGCACGCCACGGCGGGCAGGACCCGGATCCGGGACGTGACGGCCAGCGCGGTCGCCATCAGCGTGAGCGCGTCGGCGGTGTCGCGCAGGTACGGGCGGTCGCGGACGCCGAGCAGGTCGAGGCCGTACCGGTCCGCGTCCTGCGCGGTGCGGACCAGCGGTGCGGACGCGTCGGGCGCCAGCGCGAGGCCGAACCGCAGCGGCCGCCGGGACCGTGCGGCCTCGGCGGGCGGGCCCCCGGGTCCGCGGGGCCGCCGCCCGGTGGGCGGGGTCAGAGGCAGCGTCACTGCAGGTAGCCTTCGACCTCGTCCGGCGGGCGGACATGGGCGTCCGCGTCGCCGGGGTCCGCGCCCGCGTCGATCCGGGCGCGGCGCCGCCGCAGCAGGTCCCAGCACTGGTCCAGGGCCACCTCCAGGTCCTCCAGCCGCCGGTGCTCCTCCTCGCGGTCCAGGTCGCCGCGCTGGTAGCGGTCGCGCAGCCGCTGCTCCTCGCCGACGTAGTCGTCGATGCGCGCCAGGATGTCCTTCTCGTCCAATGGGCCCTCCCGTGAGGCGGCCGTGTGCGTCGCCGGCCGGCGGCGTGCGCGGCGTGCGCGACGCGGCCGGCTCCGCCCGCGCCCGTGCCCCGGTACGGCCCCGCCCGTCGGGCAGGGCGCGGCGCCGGGCGCCGGGCGGGGCGGTACTCCCTCTGGGGGCGGACCCCCAGACCCCCAGGGCTACCGCCCGAACAGCGAGTCAGCCCTCTGGGGGCGGACCCCCAGACCCCCAGGGCTACCGCCCGAACAGCGAGTCAGCGCTCGCGCTGGCCGGCGTTGGTGAGGCCGGTCAGGAAACCGCCGTCGGTGCTGGTCGAGTGCTGCAGGCCGTTGGAGGTCTTCGACTCGCCCAGGGGCCCGGCGGGCGGTGCCGTCGCGGCGGCCGACTCGGCGGCGCGGCGGGCCGCGGCGCCGCCAGCTCGCGGGCGCGTGGAGGCGGCCTTGCCCGTCCACGAGGCGCTCGACTTGCGGGCGGTGCCGGCCGAGCGGGACGCGGCGCTCTTGCGCGCCGTGCCGCTCCTGGTGCTCGCGGTCGTCCGGGACGAGGACGCGGTGGTCTTGCGCGCGGCGCTCGTCCGCGGCTTGGCCGCCGTCGTCTTCTTCGCGGTGGCCGGCCGGGTCTTGGACGCCGTGGTCTTGCGCGCGGTCGACTTCGGTGAGCCCACCCGCGCCGACGTCGTGGACCGTGAGCGGCTCGCCGCCGCGGTCGACTTGCGGGCCGTCCCGGACGCCGTGCTCTTGCGCGCGGTCGTGCCGGTCTTGCCCTTGGCGGCCGTGGACTTGGTCGTGGACGCCTTCTGCTTCGCCATGTCCTTGGCCGCGGCGTTCATGGCCTTGGCGGCGTCGGCCATCGCCTTGGTGGCGGTGGTCATGGCCTTGGTCATCGCGGTCATGGCCTTGGCCGACGAGGACGCCTTGGTCGCCACCGACTTCATCTGCGTGGCGGCGGCCTTGGCCTGGTCGGCGGCCTTGGTGACGCGCGTCGACGCCGCCGAGGACGTGCGGCTGGACGCCGCGCTGGTCCGCTTCGCCGGAGACTTGCTCCCGGTCGAGCGGCTGGTCGTGGACCTCGACGGCGACTTCGCGGCCGAGGTGCTCTTGGAGGCCGTCTTCTTGGCGGCCGTGGACTTGGTCGTGGTGCTCTTCGTACGACCCGCCGTGCCTCGGCTCGTCGTCGTACGCGATGCGGTCTTGGTAGGCACTGATCTACCCCCCGTGATGATCAGTTACGGGGAGATCTATTCCACCGTTCGTGACGCTCTACACACTCCGCGCCATTTCCGCTTTCAGACGCCCACGGTGTGCCACACCGTCTTGACCTCCAGAAACGCCGTCATACGCGCGGTTCCGGGGTCCCCGGCCCAGTCGCCTGCGGCGCGGAAGACGCGCTTGAGGTTCTCCGCCGCCTTGTCCTGCAGACCGGCCACGTCGCCGTCCGGGACGCCGGTGAGGTCGACGGCGTTGACGTCCATGTGGGACGCGAGCCACGGCGCGAGTTCCGCGCGGTGCCCGGTGAGGACGTTGACGACGCCGCCGGGCAGGTCGGACGTGGCGAGCACCTCGGCGAGGGTGACGGCGGCGAGCGGCGCGGGCTCGGACGCGACGACGACGGCGGTGTTGCCGGTGACGATCGCGGGCGCGACCACCGACACCAGGCCGAGCAGCGGCGAGTCGGGCGCGACGATGCCGACGACGCCGGTGGGCTCGGGCGTCGAGAAGTTGAAGAACGGCCCGGAGACGGGGTTGGCGGCGCCGGCGACGGCGGAGATCTTGTCGGCCCATCCGGCGTACCAGACCCACCGGTCGATCGCCGCGTCGACTTCGGCGGCGGCCTGCGTCTTGGACGCGCCGGTGTGCCTGACCTCGTCGACGAACTGGTCGCGGCGTCCCTCCAGCATCTCGGCGACGCGGTAGAGGATCTGGGCGCGGTTGTAGGCGGTGCGTCCCGACCAGCCGCCGAACGCCTTGCGGGCGGCGACGACCGCGTCGCGGACGTCCTTGCGGGACGCCTGGGACGCGTTGGCGACGAACCGTCCCTTGCCGTCGGTCACGGGATAGGACCTGCCTGACTCCGAACGCGGGAACGCGCCGCCGATGTACAGCTTGTAGGTCTTGCGCACGGTGAGACGGTCAGACATTGAGGTAGGCCTCCAGCCCGTGGCGTCCGCCTTCGCGGCCGAACCCCGATTCCTTGTAGCCGCCGAACGGGGAGGCGGGGTCGAACTTGTTGAAGGTGTTGGCCCATACGACCCCGGCGCGGAGCCGCTGCGCGGTCCACAGGATCTGCGAGCCCTTCTCCGTCCAGATCCCGGCGGACAGCCCGTAGGGCGTGTTGTTGGCCTTGGTGACGGCCTCGTCGGGGGTGCGGAACGTCAGCACCGACAGGACGGGGCCGAAGATCTCCTCCTGCGCGATCCGGTGCGACTGCGCGACGCCGGTGAAGACGGTCGGCGCGAACCAGAACCCGCGGTCGGGCAGGTCGCAGGGCGGTGACCAGCGGGTCGCGCCCTCCTGCTCGCCGGCGGACGACAGCTCGCGGATCCGGTCGAGCTGCTCGGCGGAGTTGATGGCGCCGATGTCGGTGTTCTTGTCGAGCGGGTCGCCGACCCGCAGCGTCGCCATCCGCGCCTTGAGCCGGTCGAGGACCTCGTCGGCCACCGACTCCTGCACCAGCAGCCGCGACCCGGCGCAGCACACGTGCCCCTGGTTGAAGAAGATGCCGTTGACGATGCCCTCGACGGCCTGGTCGAGCGCGGCGTCCGCGTAGACGATGTTGGCGGCCTTCCCGCCCAGCTCCAGCGTCAGCTTCTTCGACGTGCCGGCGAGGGTGCGGGCGATCTGGCGGCCGACGTCGGTGGAGCCGGTGAACGCGACCTTGTCGATGCCGGGGTGCGCGACCAGCGCGCGGCCCGTCTCGCCCGCGCCGGTGATGATGTTGACGACGCCGGGCGGCAGGTCGGCCTGGCGGCAGATGTCGGCGAACAGCAGCGCGGTCAGCGGCGTCGTCTCCGCCGGTTTCAGCACGACGGTGTTGCCGCAGGCCAGCGCGGGCGCGATCTTCCAGGCGAGCATCAGCAGCGGGAAGTTCCACGGGATGACCTGGCCCGCGACGCCGACCGGGCGCGGGTCGGGGCCGAACCCGGCGTAGCCGAGCTTGTCGGCCCAGCCCGCGTAGTAGAAGAACCACGCCGCGACCAGCGGGACGTCCACGTCCCGCGACTCGCGGATCGGCTTGCCGTTGTCGATCGACTCCAGCACGGCCAGCTCGCGGGAACGTTCCTGGATGATCCGGGCGATCCGGTACAGGTACTTGGCGCGCTCGGCGCCGGGCATCGGCCCCCACACCGTGTCGTAGGCGGTGCGGGCGGCCTGCACGGCGCGGTCGACGTCCGCCTCGTCGGCGCAGGCGATGTCGGCCAGCACGCTCTCGTCGGCCGGGTTGATCGACTTGAACGGCTCCCCGTGCCCGTCGACGAACTCGCCGCCGACGAACAGCCCGTAGGACGGCCGGATGTCGACGACCGACCGGGACTCGGGGGCGGGCGCGTACTCGAACACCATGATCAGTCCAGGGTGAAGTAGTCGGGACCGGAGTACACCCCGGTGGACAGCTTGCGGCGCTGCATCAGCAGGTCGTTCAGCACCGACGACGCGCCGAGCCGGAACCACTGCGGGGACAGCCAGTCCGGGCCGGCGGTCTCGTTCACCAGCACCAGGTACTTGATCGCGTCCTTGGTGGTGCGGATGCCGCCCGCGGGCTTCACCCCGATCTGGCGTCCCGTCGCGGCCCGGTAGTCGCGGACGGCCTCCAGCATCACCAGCGTCACCGGCAGCGTCGCGGCGGGCGACACCTTGCCGGTGGAGGTCTTGATGAAGTCGGCGCCGGCCCGCATCGCCAGCCACGACGCGCGCCGCACGTTGTCGAGCGTCGCCAGCTCGCCCGTCTCCAGGATCACCTTCAGGTGCGCCTGGCCGCACGCCTGCTTGACCGCGGTGATCTCCTCGAAGACCTTCAGCACGTCGCCGGACAGGAACGCGCCCCGGTCGATCACCATGTCGATCTCGGCCGCGCCCGCCGCGACCGCCGCCCGGGTGTCGGCGAGCTTGGCCTCCAGCGGCGCCCGCCCCGACGGGAACGCCGTCGCCACCGACGCGACGCCGATCCCCGAGCCGTCCAGCGCCGCGACGGCCGTCTCCACCATGTCGGGGTACACGCACACCGCGCCGACCTTGGGGACGGTCGGATCCGACGGGTCGGGCCGGACGGCCTTCGCGCACAGCGCCCGCACCTTCCCGGCGGTGTCGGCGCCCTCCAGGGTGGTCAGGTCCACCATCGAGATGGCCAGGTCGATGGCCTCGGCCTTCGCCGACGTCTTGATCGACCGCGTGGCGAGCCGGGCCGCGCGCTCCTGCGCGCCGACCTCGTCGACGCCCGGCAGCCCGTCCAGGAACGCGCGCAGCTCGGCGGCGCCGAGCAGAGTCTCCGTTGACACGCCCCAAGCATCGCCCAAGACCCGCACCGGCACAAACGGCCCATGTGCCCGGTCAGGCCGGTACGTGCACGCCCAGGTCCGCCATGTCCCACAACCGCAGGGTGCGGTCGCTGCTCGCGCTGGCCAGGGTCCTGCCGTCGGGACTGAACGCCACCGAGACGACGCTGTCCGCATGCCCTGTGAGGGGCGCTCTGAGGAGTTCGCGGGTGGCCACGTCCCACAACCGCACCATGCTGTCGTTGCCTCCGGTGGCCAGGATCTTGCCGTCCGGGCTGAACGCCACCCCGTCGATCCCGCGGTCACCGCCGGAGAAGGGCTTGCCGATGGGCCTGCGGGTGGCCGCCTTCCACAACCGCATCTCGCCGTCGGCCGCGCTTGCGGTGGCGAGGTTCTTGCCGTCGGGGGTGAACGCCACCCCGCCGATACCGCTGGCGCGTTCCTTGAGGTTCCGCCAGCGGGCGTGCGCGGGGTCGGTCAGGTCCCACACGTACACGTTGTCGCCGGCCGTGGTCACCAGGGTCTTCCCGTCCGGGCTGAACACCATCGCGCTGACGGTGTTCAGGTGCACGACGGGATCGCCGAAGGCTTTGCGGGTGTTCGCGCGCCGCAGCAGCACGTCGCTGCCGCCCGAGGTGGCGAGGATCCTGCCGTCGGGGCTGAACGCGACCGCCCAGACGGCGTCGTACTGGCCGGTGAGAGGTTTGCCGACCGGGAGGCGGGTGGCGGCGTCCCACACGCGCGCCGTCTTGTCGCTGCTCCCTGTGACCAGGGTCTTCCCGTGCGGATCGAACGCCACCGCGAGCACCGCGTCCTTGTGGCCCATGAGGGGCTGCCCGATGGGCGCGCGGGTCGCGGGGTCCCACAACCGCACCGTGCGATCGTCGCTCGTGCTGGCGAGGGTCTTCCCGTCCGGGCTGAACGCCACCGCGGTGACCGGGCCCGTATGGCCCTGGAGCACCTTCCCTAGGGAAGGCGTGCCCGAGGCGGTGGGCGTGCGGCTCGGCCGGGGGCTCCCCGACCCCCCGTCGTGCGTGAGGGCGTAGCCGATGGGGACCGCCAGGGCGACGGCGGCGGCGCCCCCGCTGATCAGGAAGGCGCGCCGGGAGGGCTCCGCGAACGGCAGCGGCGGAACGGCATCGGCGGGCGGGGCCTCCACGGGCGGGGTTTCGACGGGCGGCGTTCCGGCCAGCGCGTTGAGGCTGGCGGCGACGGCCCTGGCGCTCGGCCGCCGCAGCGGATCGCGGCGCAGCAGGTCCCGCAGGACCGGCGCCAGAAGCCGCGCCCGCTGCATCGGGGCGGGTTCGCCCCGGGAGATGGCCAGGAGCAGCGCCGCGATGGTGCCGCCGGTGAAGGCCGGACGCCCTTCGACGGTGGCGTACAGGGTGACGCCCAGCGACCAGACGTCGGACGCGGCGATGGCCTCACGGTCGTCGACCTGCTCGGGCGCCAGGAAGGCGGGCGTGCCCAGCAGGGCGCCGGTGGCGGTCAGGGCGGTCTCCCCCGGGACGGCGGCGAGCCCGAAGTCGGAGACCACGACCCGGTCGCCCTCCAGCAGGATGTTGGCCGGTTTGATGTCGCGGTGCACGACCCCCGCCTCGTGCGCGGCCGCCAGCGCCTCGGCGATCCGCGCACCGATCCGGGCGGTCTCCGCCTCGTCCAGCGGACCGTCCGCGCGGATGGCGGCGTCCAGGGAGCGGCCCCGCACCAGCTCCATCACGATCCAGGGCAGGCCGTCCTCGTCGTGGAACTGGTCATGGACGGTGATGATGCCGGGATGCTTGAGCATCCCGACCGACCGGGCCTCGCGCTCCATGCGCGCCACCAGCTGTTCGCGCAGCCCGGGCTCCAGGCTCGCGGGCAGCTTGAGCTGCTTGAGCGCCACGTCGCGGCGCATCCGCTCATCGTGCGCGCGCCAGACGGCGCCCATCCCGCCCTCGCCGAGCATCTCCTCCAGCCGGTACCGGCCGATCACGACTTTTCCCACGTCCCGTGTCACAGGGGCACATAACCATGCCGACACGGGGTCCAATAGCCCCAAAGGCGCATCGTCAGCAGATCGATGAAATCGCGCCCCTGCACGTCCTCACGCGCCCAGCGTCAGGGGAGGCGGTTGCTGGTGGTCCGGAGGATCGTGGTCACGGCTGCCGTCGCCGAGGAGTCGGAGGTCGCGGCCATGAGGCGCAGGACGGGCTCGGACTGCACGAGGCTGAGCGGCTCCTTCACGAAGCGGCCGTTGGTGGCGAGCGATGCGGCGAGACGGGCCCGGCGGCGGCGCAGCGGGCCGTAGTGCTTGAGCTGCTCCTCGCCTCGGGCCAGCAGGCGCAGGAGCGCGGAGACGTCCTCGAGCGCCTGGTTGGTCCCCTGCGCGAAGAACGGGGGCATGACGTGCATGGCGTCGCCGATCAGCAGGCACCGTCCCCGGCCCCAGTGGCGCGGGATCGCGTGCCGGTGGTTCGGGAAGACCTGCACGTCGTCCTCGGTCAGTTCGGCCAGGAGGTCGCGGACGGGCCAGGCCCAGCCGCCGAAGCGCCGCCGGAGGAGCTCCAGCGGCCGTCCGGCCGGGCCGTCCGGCGGCCACGGGACGTCGAAGAAGAACCACACGCGCCCGTCGCCCGCCGGCCCGAACCCCGCGTCGCCCTCCCGTCCCATGAGCATCAGCGAGCGCCCGTCGAGCTCGACCTTCGAGGGGATGAGCCCCTGCACGGTCGCCACGCCGGTCGCCTTCGGGACGTTGGCGCCGAACGCGGCCGCGCGCACACGGGACCAGGCGCCGTCCGCGCCGATCAGGAGGTCGGCGTCGTGGACGGTCCCCGACTCGGTCTCGACTCGCACGGTCCGGCCGTGCTGGACGTAGCGCGCGAACCGCTCGCCGAACCGCACCGTCCCCTCGGGCAGCCCCTCGAAGAGCCGGGCGAGCAGGTCGGTCCTCGCGACGCCCAGGGCGGGCGCGCCCAGCCGGGCCTCCAGGTCCTCCCCCGGGACGGTCAGGACGGGCCTGCCCCGCGCGCTCAGCAGCCCGACCGCGGACAGCGTCGCGCCGAGCCCGGCCAGGTCGACGCCGAGGTCGCGCAGCACGGTCACGCCGTTGGGCCACAGCGTGATCGCCCCGCCCCCGGCGCGCAGCCGCTCCGCCCGCTCCAGCACGGTCACCCGATGCCCCGCCGCCTGGAAGCCCCGTGCCGCCGCGAGGCCGCTGATCCCCGCGCCCACGATGAGAATGCGCATCCCCGCCCCAATCGACGACAGGCTGTAGTACTACTACTTGTAGTACACGAGCCCGTCCCCCACAACACCCCAAGCGAAAGTTCCCGGCATTCGTCGGATCGTTCCCCGAACCCGGACGTCGCATCCTGCATCAGACGTCATGGTGGCCGTGGTGATCGGGGGACCACGGCCACCCTCGACCTCAGTAGGGGGACGGGCCGCCGAACATCTCGCTGAGCCGCGGCGCCAGCTCATAGTTCCCCCGGATCCGCAGCTTCCCGTCCATGAGCATCGACGCCGGGTTGGCGTCGCCCGCGAGGATCCGCAGGAAGTCGGCCGTCCGGACGACGAGCGCGACGTCCGGCTCCTTCGACCCGCCGGCGAGGGCCCGGGCCCGGCCGTCCGAGATCCGGACCGTCCATGCGGTCGGGGCCCCGCGACCGGGCGTCAGGCGGAACTCGATGTCGCCCTCGAACCCCGCCGCCGCCGACGGATCGAACGCGCGGGCCATCCCGGCGAAGAACAGCCGCTGCGCGCCCGGCCCGAACCGCCGCTCGATCTGCTCGTCGGTCCTGCCGTGCACCAGCTTGTAGAAGCCCTGCGCGGCCCGCCGCCGGGCCGTCGCGCGGATCTCCCGCCGCACCGGCCGCCGCGACCGGGACGGGCGCAGCGCCCGGGCCACCTCCGCGTCCTCGTCGATCCGGTAACCGGGCGGCATCTCCCGGGCGGGCTTCCGCCGCGCCAGCGCCGCCTCGATCGCGGGCGCGAGACGCTCCGCCTTGGCCGCCTCCCGCTCCTCCCGGCCCCCGACGAAATGCGGCAGCACCGACGAGCCGAACAATTCGAGGCTCTCGCAGATGTGCTCGTGCTCGTTCCGGCCGGACTGCAACACGAACGAGATCTGGTCGACGCCGACCGACTCGTACCGCCGGATCAGATCGACGACCTGCTCGGGAGTCCCCACCGCGCCGCGCAAAGAGCCGACATTCACGTTCAGCGACTCGGCATTGGCGATGATCTGCTCGCGGTCGAACCCCTTGGACGCCCGGCGCTCCTGGAACTCGTCCCACACGCTGGTGCGCCCGGGGTCGTGCGGTGTCGTCCCGTAATAGTGGGCCAGCGCGAACGCGAAGAAATGCGCGCCGTCGATTCCACGGTCGATCGCGGTGGCCTCGTCCTCGTGCAGCATCATGGGAAGCACCACGGACACGTTCGGATTCACCGCGAACCCGGCCGGGACGCATTCCTCCGAGGCCAGGATGCGGTAGTACTCGTCCACCCACTTGCCCGCGTCCTCGGGCTCCACGAACGAGAACGACAGCGCCCCGATCCCGTTCCGGGCCGCGAACTGGATGGTCTCCCGCCGCGAACACGCCACCCACAGCGGCGGGTGCGGTTTCTGCACCGGCTTCGGAATCACGTTGCGCGGCGGCATCCGCAGATACGGCGACCTCCACCCGGCGAACGGCTCCTCGACGAACATCCGGGTGACGGCGTCGATCGCGTCCTGCCACTGCGCCCGCTTCTCCGTCCGCCGCACGCCGAACCCGCCGAGTTCCGCGCCGGAGCTCGACTCGCCCGTCCCGAAGTCCACCCGCCCGTTCGACACCAGGTCGAGCGCCGCGATCCGCTCGGCGATCCGCGCGGGATGGTTGACGGCCGGCGGCAGCTGGACGATCCCGTGCCCGAGCCGCACCCGCTTCGTCCGCTGCGACGCCGCCGCGAGGAACACCTCCGGCGCCGGCGAATGGCTGTACTCCTCCAGGAAGTGGTGCTCGACCTCCCAGATGTAGTCGAACCCCACCCGGTCGGCGATCTCCACCTGGTCCAGCGCGTCCTGATAGAGCCGCAGCTCCCGCCCGTCCTCCCACGGCCGCGGCAACTGGTGCTCGTAGAAGAGCCCGAAACGGATCGTGACCACCTCCACACGCGTGACCAGCGAGAACAGGCGCGCGAACCCGGCCCTGCCCGGCCAGCATCACCCGAATTGGACGCGCCGTCAACGGACGTCCCCGGCCGCGATCACCTCCCGCTACCATGCCGCCGTGCCCGCCTTCCGCGTCCGCGAACCCGTCCTGCTGGACCCCAAGGGCCCAGTGATCACGTTGATCGCCTGCGTCGTGGGCGGGATCCTGATGCTCGGCGCGGGCGCCGCCGCCGTGTTCTGCACGGTCCTCGCCACCACGGGCATCGGCGGAACCCGCGGCGGCTGGACATGGGCGGCCGTCGGGCTGGCCCTGGTCTCGGCTTTCGTCGCCTATGTCGGGCTCTCCACCGTCGTCTCCGCCCGTGACGAACGGCATGCCACGATCCGGCTCGCCGCCCACGGCGTCGAGGCGACCGCGCTCGTCCTGACGGTCTCCTCCGCCCCGCCGACCAACGACCACTACTCCCAGGTCCGGCTCCTGATGCGGATCAGCGGGCCGGGATTCGCCTCGTTCGAGTCGAGCAACGAGGTCCCGCGCTACCGGTTCGGGAGCGCCGCACAGGGCACGGTGCTGCCGGCTCGGGTCGACCCGGCCACCCTCGCGTTCACGCTGGAACGGCCTTCCGCCCCGGACGTGGCCAGCGCCTAGGCCGGCCGGCGCGTGGCGAACCAAGCGCTCGCTTGACTGGGTGGGCGGGCGACGGACACCATGGCCGGAACGTCCGTCCCACCAGTGCGGGGACGGCGAGCCGACGCGGAGGAGAGCCATGGCGCCGCTGGACGGACTGCGCGTACTGGACCTGACGATGTGGCGGCCCGGCCCCTACACCACGCAGCTCCTCGCCCAGCTCGGCGCCGACGTCATCAAGGTGGAACCGCCCGGCGGCGAGCCCATGCGGATGTTCCAGGGGCACTTCGACCTGCTCAACCGGCGCAAGCGGAGCATCGTGCTGGACCTGAAGTCCGAGGACGGGCAAGAGCGGTGCCGGGAGCTAGCGGCGGACGCCGAGGTGTTCGTGGAGGGGTTCCGGCCCGGAGTGGCCGACCGGCTGGGGGTGGGCGACGCAGCCCTGCGCGCGCTCAATCCCCGGCTGGTGTACTGCTCCATTTCCGGCTACGGGGCCGAGGGGCCGCTCGCGCAGGTGCCGGGCCACGACGTCAACTACCGCGCGTACGCGGCGACGCTGCCGCCGGACGCGGTGTCCCCGACGCTCGAAGAGCTGCCCGTCGCCGACATGGCCGCCGCGACGATGGCCGCTTTCGCGATCACCTCGGCGTGCCTGAAGGCCCGCGCCACCGGCGCCGGCGACCGGATCGACCTCGGCATGGCCGACGTGCTGGCGCACTGGACGAGCACCGTCCCCGAGGCGACCCGTCCGCAGGAACCCGCGAAGGCCGACCCGGCGCCCCACGTGACCGGGCCCGTGCCCGGATACGGCGTGTACGCCACCAAGGACGGGTCGAAGATCACACTCGGGGTCGTGTCGGAGGAGCGGCTCTGGGCGGCCGCCTGCCGCGCGCTCGGCCTGGACGAGGCGGCGGAGGTGCCGTTCGCCGAGCGGCTCGGCCGCGTCGCCGAGCTGGACGCCGAGGTCGCGGTCGCCATCGCCCGGCTGACCAGGGACGAGGCGATGGAGCGGCTGTCGGCCGCCGGGGCGCCGGTGGCGCCGCTGCTGAGCGGCGCCGAGATGCTGGAGCTCGAGCACTTCCGGGCGCGCGGCGTGCTGGACGCGGGGCCGGTGCGCACCACCGCCCACCCGCCGCTGCCGGGCGGCCCGGTCGCCGGGCTGGACGAGCACCGCGGGCAGGGCTGGCAACGTCTCACCGATTGATATTCAGGTGGGATTGTCGGATTCATTTGGCATTCTTGTGACGTGAGCGCGCGTGCGATGAGTCCCGTCCTGGTCGGCAGGTCGGCCGAGCTGGGCGTGCTGGAGGACGCGCTGGCGGCGGCCCCCGGCGCGATCCTGGTCGGCGGCGAGGCCGGCCTCGGCAAGACCCGGCTGATCCGCGAGTTCGCGGCGTCCGTCGGCGGCACCGGGCGGGCCCGCGTGCTGGTCGGCGGCTGCCTGGAGCTCGGCTCCGACGGCCTGCCGTTCGCGCCGTTCACCACCGTGCTGCGCGGGCTGGTCCGCGACATCGGCATCGACGGCGTCGCGGCGCTCGTCCCGCGCGGCGACACCGGGAGCCTCGCCCGGCTGCTGCCGGAGTTCGGCGAGCCGGAGAGCGACGCCGCGTCCGGCGAGGAGCGCGCCCGGCTGTTCGAGGTGGTGCTCACCCTGCTGGACCGGCTCGCCGAGCGCGAGCCGGTCGTCCTGGTCATCGAGGACGCGCACTGGGCGGACCGGTCCACCCGCGACCTGCTGTCGTTCCTGGTGCGCAACCAGAGCGCCGCGCCGGTCATGATCGTCGTGACGTACCGGTCGGACGAGCTGCACCGCACCCATCCGCTGCGCCCGCTGCTCGGCGGGCTGGAACGGGTCGACCGGGTCACCCGGCTGGAGATCACCAGGCTGGCCCGCTCGGACGTCGCGGCGCTGGTCACCGCGGTGCTCGGGCAGGCGCCGCCGCCCGGCCTGGTCGACCGGATCGACGCGCGCAGCGAGGGGAACCCGCTGTTCATCGAGGCGCTGCTCGACGACGACGGCACGCTGGCGTGCGAGCTGCCCGAGTCGCTGCGCGACCTGCTGCTGGCGGGCGTGCAGCGGCTGCCCGAGGAGACCCAGGACGTGCTGCGGGACGCCAGCGGCGGCGGCACCCGGATCGAGCACGCCCTGCTGGCCGCCGTGTCGGGGCTCGACGACACCGCGCTGACCCGCGTGCTGCGGCCCGCCGTCGCGGCGAACGTCCTGGTCGTGGACGGCGACGGCTACGCGTTCCGGCACGCGCTGATCCGCGAGGCGATCCACGACGACCTGCTGCCCGGCGAGTACACGCGGCTGCACACCCGCTACGCCGAGGCCCTGGAGAACGACCCGGGGCTCGTCCCGTCCGGGCGGCTCTGGGTGGAGCTCAGCCACCACTGGAAGGCCGCGAACGACGCCACGTGGGCGCTCGTCGCGTCGTGGCGGGCGGCGGCCGACGCGCGCAAGGCGCTCGCCTACGCCGAGTGCCTGACGATGCTGTCGCGGGTGCTGAACCTGTGGGACCGCGTGCCCGACGCCGCGGACCGCATCGGCGCCGACCACGTCAAGGTCATGGAGGACGCCGCGAACGCCGCCGACCTGGCCGGCGAGTACGACCGGGGCATCAAGTTCGTCACCGCCGCGCTGAAGGAGGTCGAGGCCGCCGGCGAGGAGGCGATGGACACCGAGCGCTGGGCCGAGCTGCTGAAGCTGCGCGGCCACATGCGCTACGAGATGGCGCGGCCCGGTTTCGTCGACGACGTGCGCGCCGCGGTGAAGGCGCTGCCCGCCGATCCCCCGACCGTCCTGCGCGCGCGCGTGCTGTCGGCCCTGGCGACCTATGTGCGCTTCAGTACCGACATCCCCGAGGCCCGCGCCGCGGCGGCCGAGTCGCTGGCCATCGCGCGCAGGCTCGCCGACCCCGTCGCCGAGGCGCAGGCGCTCATCACGCTGTTCTGCGCCGACATCGACTACTCCGAGTACCCGGATCTCTCGACCGGGGACACGCTCGCCGATGTCGAGCGGGCCGCCCTCGCCAGCGGCGACCACCATTCGGTGCTGCGGTTCTACGTCATCAAGTCGCACTTCCTGGAGGGCGCGGGCCGGCACGAGGAGGCCGCGGCCGTCGCCGCGCAGGGCAAGGAGCTCGCGGGCGAGTACGGGGTGTCGCGGACGCAGGGCACGTTCCTGTGCATCAACCAGGCCGAGCCGCTGGTCTCGCTCGGACGGTGGGACGAGGCCCTGGCCGTGATGAACCACGCGATGGAGCAGGAGCCGTCGGTGACGATCCGCACCTCGCTGCTGGTGCTGCTGGGCGGGGTGGCGCTCGCGCGCGGCGACCTCGCCGCCGCCCGCCAGCGCCTCGGCGGCGCCCGCGAGATCATGCAGCTCAAGATGAAGTGGCTGAAGACGCAGGACTACTTCAGCACCCTCTGGCTCGAGGCGCGGATGGCGCTGGCCGAGGGCCGCCCGCAGGACGTGCTCCCGGCGGTGGAGGGCGTGATCGAGGAGGCGGGCCTGCCCGACGACGCCCGCTACGCGCTGCCGGTGCTGGTCGCGGGCGCCACGGCCTGCGCCGAGCTCGGGCCGTCCGCCGCGCCGATGCTGCGGCGGATCGAGGAGCGCGCCGCCGGCCTGACGATCAGCGGCCCCCTGCAGCGCGCCCACAGGCTCACCCTCGACGCCGAGGCGGCCCGCGCCCGGGGCGTCCTCGACCTGGCGGCCTGGGACGGGGTCGCGGCCGCGTGGGAGGCGCTCGGCAACCCGTTCGCCCGGGCGCAGGCCCTCGTCCACGCCGCCGAGGCCGCGCTGGCGGACGGCGACCACGACGGGGCGACGGCCCGGCTGCGGATCGCGGCGGACGCCGCCGCCGACGTCGGCGCCGCGCCGCTGGCGGAACGGGTCGCCGACCTGCTGCGGCGGACCCGGGCCCCGCGCCGCGGCGGCGCCGAGCCGTCCGCGCCGCTCGGCCTGACCCCGCGCGAGTACGAGGTGCTCCGCCTCGTCGCCGAGGGACGCAGCAACCGCGACATTGCCGAGGCGCTGTTCATCTCGGCCAAGACGGCCAGCGTGCACGTGTCGAACATCCTGAGCAAGCTCGAGGTGGCCAACCGCGGCGAGGCCGCCGCGACCGCGCACCGGCTGGCCCTGTTCGCCGGCTCCCGCGAGCACTCCGCCTCGAACGGGCGGGGTTCGAGCGGGCAGGGCTCGGGCGGGCCGGGTTCGGGCGAGCGGAGTTCGAGCAGGCAGGGCTCGGTGGCGGGAGCCCCCCTCCCGGACTCCCGCCACTGAACCGTCGGACCACACGGGAACTGACGTGGCCGGCCTTCGCGGTCGCGCGCCGCGGAAGCAGGCGGTGCTTCTCCCCCCGGAGAGGCGGCCCGCGACCGTTCCGGCCACTGCCCAGTGTGCTCCGCCCATTGCGCCGTGTAACGGGCGACATACCGAAAACGGCGGGCACGAGTTCACATGGTGATGATCTCGTGCCCGCCGTGCCCGTCGCGGACCGCTAGCGCGGGACGCGCGCCACGCAGAAGACGGTCTGCCCGAACGGCGGACGGACCACGCGCTCGATGGCGCGGGTCACCGGCACGACCGTCCGGTCGTAGATCTTGACCAGCCGCGGGTCGGGGTAGCCGGCGCCGCCGCGGCGCACCGCGAACCACCAGGCGATCCCGCCCAGGAAGTTGATCGGCTTGAGCACCTCGGGGACGAGGCCGGCCTCGCGCACCGAGGCCTCCAGCGTCGCCGGGGTGTACCGGGTGACGTGCCCGACCTTGCGGTCGAAGTCGCCGTACAGCTGCATGTAGCCGGGCACCCAGATCACGATCCGGCCGCCGGGCAGGGTGACGGAGGCCAGGTCGCGCAGCGCCTGGACGTCGTCCTTGATGTGCTCCAGGACGTTCATCATCACGACCGTGTCGACCTTCTGCCGGATCTGGATCTCGGCCGGCAGTTCGAGGTCGATGACCTCGACGTCGTCGTCGGCGTCGTAGCGCTCGCGCAGCTCTCCGACGCAGTACGGGTCGTTGTCGCTCACGACGAGGTAGTCGAGCCGTCCGGCGAACTGCTCGGAGAAGTGCCCGAGCCCGGAGCCGATCTCCAGCAGGGAGCGCCCGACGTGGGGGGCGACGGTCTCGTACTCGTACTTGCGGTAGTTGCGGGCCTCGTCACCGCCCAGATGGTTCTCCAGGGCCCCCTCGCCGGCGGCGGGCTGGATGACCTCCCCGTCTCCCGCCGTGGGTGACGCGGGAGCGGGTTTCGGACCGCTGCCGATGAGATTGAGTAGGGTTCCTGCGATGGACTTCTTCTGACCAGGTTGCTGCATACTTCCCGCTCGCTGGGTGCGTTGGCGTTCTGCTTGTTTTCGCCGGATCGACGTGACCGGATCCCTCGGGATGGTCTGATCTCTGGCGCAAGGTCGGGACAGTCTACCCATCCGTACGCGAGCGCATTGCCCGGCGTTCAGGAAACGGTGCGCAGGGTCGACGACCGGTGTATCCCGGCACAACCGGTCGCGCGAACCGGTCGCCGGGCCAGGTCACCGTAGCGCACGGCAGTCCACCGGTCACGCACCGCAGGTCAAGGCGGCGTTCTCAGCCGATCGTGCGGTGCACGTCCGGCTTGCCGCTCGGGCCTGGTTCGGCGGGCGCGATCCAGGGGCCGGGAATGGAGGGGTCCAATACGCCTTCCTCCACCCAGGCGAAATCGCCGGCGAGGACCGCCCGCGCGAGTCTGACGTCCATCTCGTCGGTGTTGCGCCACAGGCCGTCGAAGAGCTCCTCGACGCGCACCCGCGCCTGGCGGCAGAACGCGTCGGCCAGCAGGACGGCGGAGGCGCCGGGACCATCGGTCTCGCTCGGGCCGTCCGCGATGGATCCGGTGAGCGGGCCGAGGCCGGCGGAATCGGCGTTGGCGCGGACGCAGACGGCGCTCATCGCGTACAGCTCGGCGCCGATGTCGACCATCCGGCCGAGGAACCCCTGCTTGTACTCCAGCCTGCCCTGCCAGCGGCCCGCCGCGTAGAAGATGGACCGGGCCAGCTTGCGGGAGGCGCGCTCGACGTAGCGCAGGTGCTTGGCGAGCGCGCCGAACTCCGCGTACGCCTTCGGCCGCTGCCCCGCGCCCGTCACCAGGGTCGGCAGCCAGCGCGCGTAGAAGCCGCCCGCCTTCGCCGCCGCGCGCGCCTTAGCCGCGGCGGAGGCGTCGGGGTCGATGATGTCGCCCGCGACGGACAGGTGGGCGTCCACCGCCTCCCGCGCGATCAGCAGATGCATGATCTCGGTGGAGCCCTCGAAGATCCGGTTGATCCGCAGGTCGCGCAGCACCTGCTCGGCGGGCACGCCGCGCTCGCCCCGCGCGGCCAGCGACTCGGCCGTCTCGAAACCGCGCCCGCCGCGCAGCTGGACCAGCTCGTCGGCGATCCGGCAGGCCATCTCCGACGACCACAGCTTGGCGAG
The DNA here is from genome assembly GCF_039529375.1 of Actinomadura napierensis. Lineage (NCBI taxonomy): Bacteria > Bacillati > Actinomycetota > Actinomycetes > Streptosporangiales > Thermomonosporaceae > Actinomadura > Actinomadura napierensis. The sequence continues at coordinate 40,898 of NZ_BAAAMR010000017.1, read as the reverse complement.
GGCCGCCTCGATCCGGATGTCGTTGCGCTCGTCGTCGGCGAGCTGCCCGGACAGGTCGAGCATGGCCTCCAGCGCGTACGCGGTGGCGGCGATGAACGCGACCTTGCGGGCCACGGCCTCGTGCTCGCCGACCGGCCGCCCCCACTGCACCCGCTCCTTCGACCACTCGCGGGCGATCTTGGCGGCCCACTTGCCGCTCGCCGCGCAGATCGCGGGCAGCGAGAGCCGGCCGGTGTTCAGCGTGGTGAGCGCGATCTTCAGGCCCGCGCCCTCCGCGCCGACCAGGTTGGCCTTGGGGACGCGCACGTCGTGGAAGCGCGTCACGCCGTTCTCGATGCCGCGCAGCCCCATGAACGCGTTGCGGTTCTCGACGGTGATGCCGGGCGTGGACATGTCCACGATGAACGCGGAGATGCCGCCCTTGCGTCCGTCCGACTGCCTGCCGTCCGGCTTGGGGACGCGCGCCATGACGACGACGAGGTCGGCGACGACGCCGTTGGTCGTCCACAGCTTGACCCCGTTGAGGACGTAGTCGTCGCCGTCGGGCACGGCCGTGGCGCGCAGCCGGGCCGGGTCGGAGCCGACGTCGGGCTCGGTGAGCAGGAACGCGCTGATCTCCCGGGCGCAGCGCGGCAGCCAGGCGTCCTTCTGCTCCTGCGTGCCGAACATCTTGACCGGCTGCGGGACGCCGATGGACTGGTGCGCCGACAGCAGCGCCCCGAGCGCCGGGCTGACCGACCCGACGACCATCAGCGCCCGGCCGTAATAGAGCTGGCTGAGGCCGAGCCCGCCATAGCGCTCGGGAATCTTCATGCCGAGCGCGCCCATCTCCCGCAGCCCTTCGACCACCTCGTCCGGAATGCGGGACTCGCGCTCGATCAGCGCGGCGTCGATCCGGGTGGCGCAGAACTCGGTGAGCCGCGCGAGGAATTGCTCGCCGCGGCGCCGCGCGTCGTCGTCCGGGCGGGGATGCGGGTGGACGAGATCGAGCCGGAAATCGCCGAGGAACAGCTGCTTCCCGAAGCTCGGAAGCCGCCATTCGGTCTCCCGGGCCTCCTCGGCGACCCGCCGGGCGGTCCGCTCGTCGACGGGTGTCTGGCTGCGACTCGGCTGGCTCATGCCCGGCTCCTCGAAGCGGCTTGCGCTGTTCCCGCCCTCGCGGACGGCGGCCCTGGGCTCCGGGTTCGGCGCCCCGGAGGTTGCACCCACCCGAAGTTACTCCCCGGTCGGCGCGCCGCCCACTCCCGCGCCGTCCAGGCGTGTCGCGTGCGATTTACGGGACTGCGGGTGAGAAAGATGCCGACAACCGGAAAGGCTCACGAACAGGACCGTTCCATCAGATCGCCATTAGCCGGGGGACTTCGGAAAGCACCTGCGAAGACGCCCGCGAAGTGATCCAATGACCCGAGTATCGGCAAAGGCCTTGACCTGGCCGGGCCGGAAGGGTTCGCTGTGCGTAATGGATGAGACACGCAAACCCACGCTCATCGCGTCGGTGCAGCGCGCCCTGCATCTCATGGAGGCGGTGGCGTCGCATCCGAGCGGCGCGCCCGCCAAGCAGCTGGCCCGCGAGTCCGGGCTGCCCCTCGCCACCACGTACCACCTGCTCCGCACCCTCGCCCACGAGGGCTACGCCATGCGGCTCCCGGACGGCGTCTGGGTGCTGGGCGACCGCGTCCAGTCGCTGCACGGCCGCAGCCGGACGCAGCAGCTGCTCGCGCACGTCCGCCCGACCCTCGTCGCGCTCCGCGACGAGCTGGGCGTCGCCTGCTACTTCGGCATGCACGTGGACGACGAGATCCGGCTCATCGACATCGCCGACGGCCCGCGCGCGCCCCGCGTGGACGTGTGGGTCGGCTTCGACGAGGCCGCGCACGCCACGGCGCTCGGCAAGTGCATGCTGAGCCAGCTCGACGAGGAGCGGCGCCGCGACTACCTGTCCCGGCACCCGCTGGTCGACCTGACCCCGCACACCATCACCGAGCCCGGGCGGCTGCTCGGCGCGCTCAGCTCGCCGGAGGGCCTCTCCCTCGACCTCGAGGAGTACGCCCTCGGCACCGGCTGCGCCGCCGTGCCGGTCACCGACGCCACCGGCACCGCCGTCGGCGCGCTGGCCATCTCCTGCCGCCCCGGCAAGCTGCCGAGGATCGAGAAGTCCGCCGACCGGATGCGCGCCCGCGCCGCCGAACTCCAGCGGACGCTCACCCTGACCGCCGCCTCCTGACCGCCGCCTCCTGACCGCCGCCTCCTGACCCCCGTCGGCGGCGCGTGCCGTCAGCGGCCCTGGAAGTCCGGGGTGCGGTTCTCCAGGAACGCGGTGATGCCCTCCTTGGCGTCCTCGGTCGCGGCCAGGCCGACGAGCTCGGACAGCAGGTGCTCCACCTGGTCCTCCAGCGGGCGGCCCTCGATCGCAAAGAACGCGTCACGGCCCCGGCGCAGGCCGAGCGGGCTCTTGGACGCGATGGTGCGGGCCAGATCGTCCACCCGCGCGTCCAGCTCGGCGCGCGGCACCACCTCGGTGACCAGGCCGATGTCACGGCCCTCGGCGGCGGTGATCCGCTGCCCGGTGTAGTAGAGCTTGAAGGCGTGCTTCGGTGCGACGTTCCGGTTGATGATCGCCATGATCATCATGGGCCAGAGGCCCACGTTGACCTCGGGGGTGCCGAGCTTGACGTCGTCGGCCGCCACCACCAGGTCGCACGCGGCGGCGAGGCCGAGGCCGCCGGCGACCGCGTGCCCGGCGAGCCGCGCGATGATCGGCTTGCCGAGCTTCGGGAACGCGGTGAACAGCCGGAACGGGGCGCTCTCGCGAATCGCGCCCGCGTCGGCGACGGACCGCCCGTCCGCCTGGGCCCGGCCGAGCCCGCCGAGGTCGGCGCCCGCGCAGAACGCCCGGTCACCGGCTCCGGTCAGCACGATGACCCGCACTCCGTCATCGGCCTTGGCCCGCTCGAAGGCGTCGAGCAGCTCGTCGATCATCCGGTCGCTGAGCGCGTTGCGGGCGTCGGGCCGGTTCAGCGTGATCCGCGCGACCCGGTCCGCGGCCTCGTAAAGGATCGTCTCGTACATGCTCCACCCTCAGCGGTCCAGGGAACGACCGGGCCATCATCCCGCCCGCCGCGAACGCCCGTGGCCCACCCCTGCAGCAGGGACGGGCCACGGGAGGACGTTCGTCGGATCAGAGACGCTCGATGATGGTGGCGTTGGCCTGGCCGCCGCCCTCGCACATCGTCTGGAGGCCGTAGCGGCCGCCGGTGCGCTCCAGCTCGTGCAGCAGCTTGGTCATCAGGATGCCGCCGGTCGCGCCCAGGGGGTGGCCGGTGGCGATCGCGCCGCCGTTCGGGTTGGTCTTCTCCAGCGAGGCGCCGGTGTCGTGCGCCCACGCCATCGGGACCGGGGCGAACGCCTCGTTCACCTCGAAGACGTCGATGTCGTCGATCTTGAGGCCGGCCCTGCTCAGGGCCTTCTCCGTCGCCGGGATCGGGCCGGTCAGCATGTAGACCGGGTCCGAGCCGGTGACGGCGAGGGTGTGGATGCGGGCGCGCGGGGTCAGGTTGTGCTGCTTGACGGCCTCCTCGGAGGCCAGCAGCAGCGCCGACGCGCCGATGGAGATCTGTGAGGACACCGCGGCGGTGATGACGCCGCCCTCGCGGAGGGTCTTCAGGCCCGCCATCTTCTCCAGCGTGGTGTCGGGGCGGGCGCCCTCGTCCTTGGACAGCCCGGCCAGCGGGGCGATCTCGCGGTCGAAGTAGCCGGCCTCGATGGCCTTGGCGGCGCGCTTGTGGCTCTCCAGCGCGAACTTCTCCAGGTCCTCGCGGGTGAAGCCCCACTTCTCGGCCATCAGCTCGGCGCCGCGGAACTGGGAGACCTCCTGCTGGCCGTAGCGCTCGCCCCAGCCCTCGCCGTACGGGAAGTCGAGGCCCTGGACGATGGTCGCGCCCATTGGCACCTTGGCCATGTGCTCGACGCCGGAGGCGACGACCAGGTCCTGGGTGCCGGACAGCACGCCCTGCGCGGCGAAGTGGATCGCCTGCTGGGAGGAGCCGCACTGGCGGTCGATGGTGACGCCGGGCACGCTCTCCGGCAGCCCGGCCGACAGCCAGGCGGTGCGCGCGATGTCCAGGGCCTGCGGGCCGGCCTGCATGACGCAGCCCATGATCACGTCTTCGACCGCGGAGGGGTCGACGCCGGTCCGGTTGACGAGCTCCTTGAGCACGTGCGCGCCGAGGTCGGCGGGGTGCACGTCCTTGAGGGCGCCCTTCTTGGTACCGACGGGGGTACGGACCGCGCCGACGATGTACGCCTCGGCCACTACGCCTCCAAAATTCTGGGGTTCCGTCCCGAAACCGAGTGAGATTCGGTCGTCAGTATGAGATTACATCTCCGATAGCGCAACGCTATGTGAGCTGAGTCTCGGCAGCCCGTCCCCGAAGGCCCTGTGGGGACGTCGTCAGGACGCGGTCCGGGCGGCCTCGCCCGGACGGAGGACCTCGCCGTCGGCGTCCTGGCCCAGGGAGACGCGGGCGAGGCGGGTCAGAACGTCCGACAGCTCGGGGGAATCCTCGGGCGACCAGCCCTCGACGTGCTTCGCCAGGCCCTCGCGGCGGGCGGCGAACAGCCGTTCCGCGGTGGCCTCGCCGGACGGGGTGACCGTCAGGGCGCCGTCGGCCCGCTGGACGTACCCGGCCTCGACGAGGCGGTCGACGTAGGGCCGGCCGTCCTCGACGGGCACGCCGGCGCGGTCGGCCAGGTCGGTGCCGGAGACCGTCCCGTCCTTGGCGATCCGGCACAGCGCCCAGATGCTCCCGGCGGGCATGTCGACGCCGCAGAGCCGGGCGAGCCGGTTGTAGGCCTCCGCGGCCTTGGCGTCCCGGCGCATGAGCTCGCTGAGCGCCCGCTCGATCTCGTGCCGGGACGAGCGGACGGTCGGCGCCGCGCCGAAGCCCTCGCCGTAGTCGCGCGTCTGGGAGGTGGCGCGGAGCGGGACCTCGCGCAGGAACCAGGTGAGGACGAACGCGACCGCCGCGAACGGGACGGCCCACAGGAACACCGTGTCGATCGACTGGGCGTAGGCGTGCAGGACATTGTGCTTCACCGGCCCCGGGAACCTGTCGAGGAGCTTGGGATTGCCCTGGACGGCGGCCGGGTCGAAGCCGGGCGGCAGCATCCGGTTCTTCGCGAGGTCCGTGACGTGGGAGGCCAGCTCGTTGCTGAAGATGGAGCCGAACACCGCGACGCCGAACGAGCCGCCGATCTGCCGGAAGAAGGTGACGCCGGACGTGGCCGAGCCGAGGTCGGAGTAGGAGACGGCGTTCTGCACGGCGATGATCAGGACCTGCATCACCAGGCCGAGGCCGAACCCGAGCAGCGCGAACCGCAGGCTCATCGACAGCGTGGAGGAGTTCTCGTCCAGCTGCGACAGCAGGAACAGGGCGATCGCGATCAGCGGCGTGCCGACCACCGGGAAGAGCTTGTAGCGGCCGGTCTTGCTGATCAGCTGGCCGGAGCCGATCGAGGCGACCAGCATGCCGATCATCATCGGCAGCAGGTGCACCCCGGACAGGGTCGGCGAGACGCCGTGCACGACCTGCAGGAAGATCGGCAGGAAGGTCAGCGCGCCGAACATCGCGAAGCCGACGACGAAGCTGATCGCCGAGGACAGCGCGAACACCGAGTGGCGCAGCAGGTGCGGCGGCATGACCGGCTCGGCGGCGCGCCGCTCCACCAGCAGCCAGACCCCGATCAGCACCACCGAGACGGCGGCGAGCACGATGATCGGCACCGACAGCCAGTCGTAGCGGGTGCCGCCCCAGGTCGTCATCAGCACCAGGCCGACGGACCAGCCGACGATCAGCAGCGTGCCGAGGTAGTCGATGCGGTGCCGCTCGCGCTCCCCCGCGGCGTGCAGGACGGCGGCGATGACCAGCAGCGCGACGATGCCGATCGGGACGTTGATGTAGAACACCCAGCGCCAGGAGAGATTGTCGACGAACCAGCCGCCGAGCAGCGGCCCGCACACGCTGGCCACGCCGAACACGGCGCCGAACAGGCCCTGGAACCGGCCGCGGTTGCGGGGCGGGACGACGTCGCCGACGATCGCGACGACGAGCACCATCAGGCCGCCGCCGCCGAGGCCCTGCAGCGCGCGGAAGAAGATCAGCTGGTTCATGTCCTGCGCGATGCCGCACAGCGCCGACCCGATCAGGAAGATGACGATCGAGCCCTGGAACAGCCGCTTGCGGCCGTACTGGTCGCCGAGCTTGCCCCACAGCGGCGTCGAGGCGGTGGAGGCGAGCAGGTACGCGGTGACGACCCAGGACAGGTGGTTCAGGCCGCCGAGGTCGCTGACGATGGTCGGCAGGGCGGTGGAGACGATCGTCTGGTCCAGCGCGGCCAGCAGCATGGCCAGCATCAGCGCGCCGAGGATGACGTACAGGTCCCGGCCCTTGGGCATCGCCTTCTCGTCGCGCGCCACCGTGTCAGCGGTCATTCCGCCGTTCCCCCCTCACCAGCGTGACGGGAGAGGACTACCCACGGAGATCACCCCAAATCGGAACCCGGCGAGCCCGAGCCCGTGGACGGGCGCGCGACGCGCCGGAACGGGCCCCGGCGCGCGGCGCGCCGGGGCCCGTCCGAAAGCGCGTCAGCGCAGGATGTCGCGGGCCACCTTGGCGGCGCCGAGGGCGGCGGAGCCGCCCGCGATCGCGGTGGCCCCGGCGGTCACCCACAGCGGGAGGCCGCGGCGGGTCCGCAGCCCACTCGCGGTGTCGAGGGAGTCGACGAGCAGGCCGGCACGGGCCCACAGCCGCCGCCCGGTCTCGTCGCTCAGCAGGTAGCCGGCGCCGAGGGCGATCTCGCGGGCGGCGAACATCCGGGCGACGTAGTCGCGTCCCGGGTCGGTGCCGCCGGCCGACGTCATCAGCTTCACGGTCAGCTTGGGGGCGGCGAACGCCGCGAGGCCGAGGGCCACGCGCGCCCGCGCCACGTTGGTCATGAGGCCGTCCAGGCGGTCCCGGCCGTCTACTTCCTTCGCATCTGCCACATCCGCGAGGTTATCGGGGCCCGCGCCGGACCCCTACGCCGAGGTAACCCTTGCCTTACGCGTCTATCGTTCTAGGTGGCGGCATCTCCCGGATTGAAGGTGACCATGAACGAGGGCCTTCTCAGCCTCGCGGTCGTCGCGCTGCTCGCCGCGTTCTGCGTGCGCTGGGTCGCGGTGAAGCTGCGCATGCCGATGCCCACCCGCAGCGCGGCGATCATCGTGTTCGTGCTGGTCGTGGGGGCGCTGTACGGCGAGCACCTGCGCGGCTGACGCGCCCGCCGGGGCAATTGCCCGGCGCCGGCTCCGAACTTCCCGCCGGGCCCGGGAGTCATAACTGGCGAAACCGGCTTCACGCCCGTTCCCCGTACCCCGCGGAGCCGGTCCGAGCCGAGGGAGACCACCCGTGCCGCATCCGGCGACCGCGGTCCAGGAGACCGCAGGCGGCATCGCCCCGCACCTGAGGCGCCTGCTGGAGTTCGTCGAGCCCGACCGCGACGACGTCTGCCTGGACGTGGCGCGCGGCCGCGGGCCGATGCCCGCCGCGCTCGGTCCCCGCGTCCGGCATATGACCGCGGTGGACGCCGCGCCGGCGCCCGCGGAGCCGAGCAGGGGCGGCCGCATGTCCACGGTCGAGTTCGGGACGGGCCCGGTGCGCATCACCGGCCCGTCCACCGACCCGGACCGGCCGCCCGCCACCGCGACGCGCGAGGACCCCCGCCCCCGTCCCGCCGACCCGGCGGTCCAGGCCGACGCCACCGCCCTGCCCTACCGGAGCGACACGTTCTCCCTGGTCACGGCCCGGTTCTCGCTCTACACCCTGGGCGAACCGGAGCAGGTGCTGCGCGAGCTGCTGCGGGTGTGCCGGCCCGGCGGCCGGCTCATCATCGCCGACCTGGTCCGCGGCAACCTGGCCGGCCCGGAGCGGGACCGGATCGAGCGGCTGCGCGACCCGGACCACCCGGGCACCCCGTCCATCGCCCGCCTCACCGAGATGATCACCTCGGCGGGCGGCAGCATCCGCCGCCTCGACGTGTTCACCGTCGAGCGGCCGGTCGAGCCGTGGTTGGCGGGCGCGCGGGACGACGCGTCCGCCGACATGATCCGCGAGGCGCTCACCGACGAGGTCGACGGCGGCCCCCGCACCGGCGCCAAGCCCCGCGTGATCGGCGGCGAACTCTGGTTCACCCAATCCTGGGCCCACGTCGCCGTCGTGCCTATTTGATCGCCCTCGGCGTCAGGCGCTGGAGCGCCTTCCTTCAACGGGCGATCGTGCGATCGCTGCATCGCTCCGACTCGCCTGGGGGCTCGCTGCGCGATCAAGTTCTCGCAAGCTCGAACTTGGCTTCGCTCGCGATCGCGACGGTCGACGTCGTCGCGTGGCTGGGGCCGTTGGCTGAGGTCGTCGTAAACGGGGTCACGGGACGAGGACGGCGGCGCCGGTGAAGTGGTCGGTGGCCAGGTCGGCTAGGGCGCGGTCGGCTTCGTCCAGGGGGTAGGGGTGGGTCGTGACGGCTACGTCGAGGCGGGCGGCGAGGCGGAGGAACTCCTCGCCGTCGGCGCGGGTGTTGGCGGTGACGGAGCGGACCTGGCGTTCCTGGAACAGGTGCCGCTGGTACTCCAGGGACGGGACGTCGCTCAGGTGGATGCCGGCGATGGCGAGGGTGCCGCCGCGGTCCAGGCGTTCGAGCGCGGCGGGGACGAGCCCGCCGGCGGGCGCGAAGATGATCGCCGAGTCGAGCGGGTCGGGCGAGGCGTCGAAGGAGTCGCCGGCCCATGAGGCGCCCAGGGAGCGGGCCAGCTCGCGGGCGGCCGGGCTGCGGGTGAACACGTGCACGTCGGCGCCCTCGGCGATGGCGATCTGCGCGGCGAGGTGCGCGGAGCCGCCGAAGCCCCAGATGCCGAGGCGCCCGCCGGGCGGGAGGTCGGCGCGGCGCAGCGCGCGGTAGCCGATGATGCCCGCGCACAGCAGCGGTGCGGCGCGGACGTCGTCGAGTTCGGGCGGCAGCGCGTAGGTGTAGGCGTCGACGGCCAGGGCGTACTCGGCGTAGCCGCCGTGGGCGTCCCAGCCGGTGTAGACCGAGTACGGGCACAGGTTCTCGGCGCCGCGGCGGCAGAACCGGCAGGCGCCGCAGGTGCCGCGCAGCCATGCGACGCCGACCCGGTCGCCCGCGGCGTGCAGCGCGCCCGCGCCCGCCTCGACGACCTCGCCGACGATCTCGTGGCCGGGCGTCACCCCGGGCAGGTGGACGGGCAGGTCGCCCTCCACGACGTGCAGGTCCGTCCGGCACACGCCGCACGCGAGGACGCGCACCAGCAGCTCACCCGGGCCCGGCGACGGGACGTCCCGGTCGGCGCGGCGCAGCGGCCCCGAGGCGACCGGAGCCGGCGCGTGCACCGCCCACGCCCGCATCAGGGGGTGAGCGGCAGCTCGAACCAGACGGCCTTGCCGTCGTTGGTCGGCCGGGCGCCCCACCGGGTGGCGAGCTGGTCGACCAGGTACAGGCCGCGGCCGCCCTCGTCGGTCTCGCCGGCGCTGCGGATGCGCGGCAGCCGCATGTCGGAGTCGAACACCTCGACCCAGATCGCGTCGGCGCCGCGCCGCAGCCGGAGCCGGAACTCCTTGGTGGGCGGCTCGCGGCGGCCGAGGTCGGCGCCGAGGTTCCAGTCGTCCTCGTCGAACCCGCCCGGGTCGAGGGCGGCGTCGAACGCGCCGCCGACCTGCGCGGTGTTGAACTGGACGGGCGGCGGCGCGCTCAGCGGCTCGCCGCCTCGGCCGGGCGGCCCGGCGGGCACCGGGACGACCGTCTCGCGGCGCGGCTGCGGCGTCGCGGTGGCGTGCAGGACGACGTTGGTGACGACCTCGGAGACCAGCAGGCACGCCAGTTCGGCCTGCTCGTCGAGCATGCCCCAGGTCGCGAACGCGTCGGCGGCCATCCGGCGCGCCTCCGACACCATGATCGGCTCGGCGGGGAAGGTGCGCTCCTCGACGGCCAGCTCGTCGCCGGCGGTGCGGATCACCACGATCGCCACGTCGTCGTCGATGTCGCCGGGGACGGCGTCGTAGGCGGCGTTGGCGATGGCCTCGACGCCGCCGCGCGCGACCCGCTGGACGGCCGCGCGGACCATCTCGCGGGACTCCTCCCGCGTGTAGTACTCGCCGTCGTCCTTGGGCCGCCGGTCGATGAGGCCGTCGGTGTACAGCACCAGCGTGGCGCCGGGCTTGAGCTCGGTCTGCTCCTCGTTGAAGAGGATCTCGCCGCCCATGCCGGGGGCGCGGACGCCGAGCATGGCGCCCTCGCTCTCGAAGTCCAGCTCGCCGACCTCGCCGTCGACGATGAGCAGCGGCGGGTCGTGGCCGGCGTTGGCGAACTCCAGCACCCGCGACCAGGCGTCGTAGACGAAGTAGGTGCACGACACCAGAGGCGGCCGGACGAGGTCGTCGCTGTTCCAGCCGGACCGCATCCGCTCGGGCCGGGTCATCGTGCGGACCCATTCGTCGAGCTTGCGCAGGATGTCGGCGGGGGGCTTGTCGTCCTGGGCGAAGGCGCGCAGCGCGGCGCGCAACTGGCCCATCACGGCGGCGGCGCGGGCGCCGCGGCCCTCGACGTCGCCGATGACGAGGCCGACGCGGCCGGCCGACAGCGGGATCACGTCGTACCAGTCGCCGCCGACCTGGGTCTGGATGCCGTGCCCGTGCGCCTCCAGCGGGCGGGCCGGCTCGTACCGCCAGGCGATCTGCAGGCCGTCCAGGTGCGGCGGCCGGTCGCCGGGCAGCAGGTGCTTCTGGAAGGCCAGCGCGGTCTCGCGCTCCTCCTCGAACAGCATCGCGTTGTCGACGGCGAGCGCGACGCGGCTGGCGATGGCGCCGAGCAGGTCGCGGTCGAAGCCGTCGTAGTGCGGGTCGGGCCGCTTGGACAGGTTGGACAGCGCCAGGCTCATCACGCCGAGCATCTCGCCGCGCACCAGCAGCGGCGCGGAGATCACCGAGGTGACGCCCATGGACTCGCCGAGCCGCAGCGACGACTCGCTCGGGGCGGAGAACCGGTGCTGGACCATGTCCTCGACGAGGACGGCGTCGCGGCGCGCCATCGCCTTGGCGCTGAAGTGGCCGGGCGGGTAGGAGACCGGCTCGCCGACCTCGGCCCAGGTGCCGGGCGGCGGCTCCCAGTTGCCGGCGTGCCGCGACACCCGCCGGTAGAGGCGGTCGCCGCTGTAGAGATCGATGAAGCAGTGGTCGGCGAACTGCGGGACGAGGGTGTCGGCGACGCGCCGCAGCGTCGCCTCCAGCTCGAGGGACCCGGCGAGCCGCTCGCCGATGCGCTCCAGCAGCCCGTAGCGCTCCTGGTCGCGCTGGTTGGAGCGCAGGGCCTCCCGCGCGAAGATCACGACCCCGTCGACGGCGCCGGACGGGTGCCGCAGCGGGACGGCGTGCGCGCGCGTGTACACGGTGGTGCCGTCGGCGCGCAGGTTGCAGAAGGTGCCCTCCCACACGCCGCCCTTGAGCACGTGCTTGGCGAGCTCGGTGGCCTGCTCGTGGTCCTCCTCGGCGATGCCGAGGGACAGCACCGAGTGCCCGATGATCTCGTCGCCGCCGAAGCCGAACAGCTGCCGCGCGAACGCGTTGCCGTAGATGACGTTGCTGAAGCGGTCACAGACGATGACCGCCATCTCCATCTGGTTGAGGACGGTCTCGGGCGGCAGATGCGCCTCGAAGGACGCTTCCCCCCAACGCTTCATCTCCCCATCCCGATAACAGTCGCGGTCCCGCCGGTGACCGCCTCGCCTCCGCGCGGCCGGCCCGCGGCGCCCGCGGCGATGATCACCGGGCGTCGCGGCAGGGGCCGCGTACGTGTCTGCCTCGTCGTATTGAACGACGAACCCGCCGCCGGGATACGCCCGAACGGCGCGATGGTGTGGAGATCTTCGGTATAGACCGTCGAGGCGGGGGCGGGGGGCGGCACGCCGACCGTGTCAGCGCCTGCTGACGAAGACGTGCTCGGCGATGTCGCGCGGCAGTTCCGTCGCAGCACCGTCGGCCTCGTCGTCACAGGTCACCCGCACCCCGTCATCGGTCGCCCGGAGAGTCACCTCTCGTCCCGGTTGTATCCCTATTTGCTTGAGTCTAAGCATCAGGTCGCTGTCCATCTGCACCTGCTCGCTGATCCGCCGGACCACGGCGGCGGCGCCGGACGTGCTCGCGACCGCGGTCATCACCGACAGCGGCGCGGCGGCGGCGTCGTCCCCGTGCCCGCCCAGCTCGTCGAGGCCGGGGATCGGGTTGCCGTGCGGGCAGGTGGTCGGGTTGTCCAGCAGCGCGACCAGCCGCCGCTCGACCTCCTCCGACATCACGTGCTCCCACCGGCAGGCCTCGATGTGGACGTCCTCCCAGGGCAGTCCGATGACGTTGACCAGCAGGCACTCGGCGAGCCTGTGCTTGCGCATCACGCGGGTGGCGAGGCCACGGCCGCTGTCGGTCAGTTCGAGGTGCCGATCACCCTCGACCCGCAGCAGCCCGTCCCGCTCCATCCGCGCGACCGTCTGGCTCACCGTCGGGCCGCTCTGGGAGAGCCGCTCGGCGATGCGCGCGCGGAGGGGGATGATCCCCTCCTCTTCGAGCTCGAACACCGTCCGGAGATACATCTCCGTGGTATCGATCAGGCCGTGTGAGGTCACAGCTCCCTCCAGTCTTATGGCCTTGAAGTCTACTTGCTATGGGCCCCTGCCGCCGGACCGCGCGAATATCCCCCGGACGGCGGGTACGGGGGAACGCGAGATGAACGCGAAAACTTCCCAGGACGCCGAGCCGTACCTCCCGGACTCCCCCAAGGAGCGCTCCGATCTGGACGCTCTGCGCCACGCGGCGGCGGGCTGCCGCGGCTGCGGCCTCTACGAGAACGCCACGCAGACGGTGTTCGGCGAGGGCTCCGCCGGCGGACGCGTCGTGCTGGTCGGCGAGCAGCCCGGCGACCAGGAGGACCGCCAGGGCCACCCGTTCGTCGGCCCGGCCGGACGCGTCCTCGACCGGGCCCTTGAGGAGGCCGGGATCGAGCGCGGCGAGGTGTACATCACCAACGCCGTCAAGCACTTCAAGTTCAAGCGCCAAGCGGGCGGCAAGCGGCGCATCCACGAGGCGCCGAACGTGGGCGAGATGCGCGCGTGCCGTCCGTGGCTGCTGGCCGAGCTGCGGGCCCTCGACCCGGACGTGGTCGTCGCGCTGGGCGCGACGGCCGGCAAGGCGCTGCTCGGCTCCTCGTTCCGGGTGACGAAGCTGCGCGGGCGCCTCCTCGCCCTGCCCGAGCTGGAGACGATCGGCACCCCGGCCGCCGGCCGGGAGATCGACGAGACCCCGCCGGGCGAGGCCGACACCCGGGTCGTCGCGACGATCCACCCGTCCGCCGTCCTGCGCGCCGAGGACCGCGACGCCGTGTACGCGGGCCTCCTCGACGACCTCAAGGTCGCCGCCCAAGCCCTCCGTTGACTTGCGGCGAGTCGTCGTTATGAGCCGTCTCATAACGACGACTCGCCGCAAGTGAACGTGGTCCGGTCAGGTGGTGGGGACGGTCTCGGCGGTGCGGGTGTCGTAGCGGAGCAGGGCGGGGACCAGGAGGGCTACCGCGACGACCAGGACGGCGCAGGCGATGCCGCCGCCGACCCAGGACGCGGTGGCGCCGGCGGCGCTCGCGACCGCGCCCGCGCGCAGGTCGCCGAGCCGGGGACCGCCCGCGACGACGACGGTGAACACGCCCTGGAGGCGGCCGCGCATCTCGTCCGGGGCGTAGGTCTGGAGCATCGTCTGCCGGAACACCGACGACACCAGGTCGGCGGCTCCGCCGAAGGCGAGCAGCACGACCGCGAGCCACAGCTGATGGGCGAGCCCGGCGGCGGCCACGGCCAGGCCCCACACGACGATCGACACCACCAGCGCGATCCCCTGCCGGTGCACGCGGCCGATCCAGCCGGAGATCAGCCCGCCGAGGAACGCCCCGATCGCGATCGCGGCGAACAGGTAGCCGACCGCGCCCTCCCCGCCGAACCGCGTCTCGGCCAGTTCGGGGAACAGCGCCCGCGGCATCGCGACGCCCATCGCGATGATGTCCACGACGAACGACATCAGCAGGACCGGCTGGGTGCCGAGGTAGCGCAGCCCGTCGATCACCGACCGGAGGCCGGGGGTGCCGGTGATGTCGCCGAGCGGCGGGATCGAGGGCAGCCGCAGCGCCGCCCACAGCCCGACGGTGAACAGCACCGCGTCCAGCCCGTATGCGGCGCCGTAGCTCCAGCGGGCCAGGATCACGCCGGCGAACAGCGGGCCGGCGAGCATCCCCACCTGGCTGGCGGTGAAGTTCAGCGTGTTGGCCGCCGGGACGAGCGGCTTGTCGACCAGCCGGGGGATGATCGCGCTGCGGGTCGGCGACGACACCGCGAACCCGGTCGCCTGCACCGCCACCACGATCATGATCAGCAGCAGGCTCTCCAGGTGCAGCAGCGCCTGGACGAGCAGCAGCAGCGTCGCGACCCACATCACGCAGGACGCGGAGAACAGCAGCCGGCGCCGGTCCATGTGGTCGGCGACCGCGCCGCCCCACAGCCCGAACACGATCAGCGGGACGAGGTTGACCAGCCCGAGCACGCCCACCCAGAACGACGAACCGGTCATCTCGTAGACCTGGACGGGCACCGCCACGGCGGTGACCTGGAACCCGATGAACGACACGCCCTGCCCGAGCCACAGCCGCCGGTACGGCGGGTGCCGCAGGGGGCGGGTGTCGATCGCGAGGCGGCGCACGAGGCCCCGGCGCCGGGGCCCGGGATTCGCGGGCTCGTCGGCGGCGTCCGGCGTTTCCGGGCCGCCTTCGTCGGGGGTGTCAGGAGCACAGGCGGGGGGTGGCTGCTGTTCCGGTGTCACGGAGACAGTCTCTCCGCCACCCACCGATCGGCCGCGTCCGGGTCCGCGTCGAGGGGGCGGCCCTGATCGTCGAGCGCCGTCCGCCGGTACCGGATGCGGTCGTGGAGCCGGTCGCGGCGGCCCTGCCAGAACTCGATCGTCTCCGGGACGACCCGGTATCCGCCCCAGAAGTCCGGCAGCGGCACCGCGTCCCCTTCCGCCACCGCCCCGGCGCCGGGCGCCGCGGCCGGATCCGGCCACCGCTCGGCCAGTTCCGCGAACCGCCGCTCCAGCACCGAGCGGTCCGCGATCACGCCGGACTGGTGCTCGCTCGCCCACGCGCCGAGCCGCGACCCGTACGGGCGGGTCCGGAAGTACGCCTCCGACTCGTCCCGCGACAGCTCGAACACCGGGCCGGCGACGCGCACCTGCCGGTGCATCGGATGCCAGGGGAAGACGAGCGCCGCGCGCGGGTTCTCCGCCAGGTCCCGGCCCTTGTCGGACGTGAAGTTGGTGAAGAACCGGAACCCGTGCGGCCCGTACCCCTTGAGCAGGACCGTCCGCGCGCTCGGGACCCCGTCGGCGGACGCCGTGGCCAGCACCATCGCGTTCGGCTCGGGCAGCCCGAACGCGTGCACGTCGGCGAACCACGCGGCGAACAGCGCCAGCGGATCGGCGGGGAGGGCCCCCTCCGCCAACTCGCCCCCCTCGTAGGATCTGCGGAGCCGTGCGGGGTCGGGCGTAGGGGAATCCACAGCGTCTGAGCCTCTCACCTGGGGATTGTGCATCTCACATGGACCTGGGTACTGGTCAGTAGGGCGGACAGGGTTCAATGGCACGGCACCGCCTTATCACTCTTGGGGACGAAAGGCAGGACGACATGTCCGACTTCAAACCCGGTCTTGAGGGGGTCGTCGCCTTCGAGACCGAGATCGCCGAACCGGACAAGGAGGGCGGCGCCCTCCGCTACCGGGGCGTCGACATCGAGGAGCTCGTCGGCCGCGTCTCCTTCGGCGACGCCTGGGGCCTGCTGGTCGACGACAGCTTCGACCCGGGCCTCGCCCCCGCGGACCCGCACGTCCTGCCGGTCACCTCCGGCGACGTCCGGGTGGACGTGCAGAGCGCGCTCCCCACCCTCGCCCCCGCGTACGGGCTGAAGCCGCTGCTGGACATCTCCGACGAGACGGCCCGGGCCGACCTCGCCCGGGTGTCGGTGACCGCGCTGTCGTTCGTCGCCCAGTCGGCGCGCGGCATCGGCGTCCCGATGGTCCCGCAGAGCCGGATCGACGAGGCCTCCACCATCACCGAGCGGTTCATGGTCCGCTGGCGCGGTGAGCCCGACCCGCAGCACGTCCGGGCCATCGACGCCTACTGGGTCTCCGCCGCCGAGCACGGCATGAACGCCTCCACCTTCACCGCCCGCGTCATCGCCTCCACCGGCGCGGACGTGGCGGCCAGCATCTCCGGCGCGATCGGCGCGATGTCCGGCCCGCTGCACGGCGGCGCCCCGGCCCGCGTCCTGCCGATGATCGAGAAGGTCGAGCAGCTCGGCGACGCCCGCAAGGTCGTCGCCGACATCCTCGACTCCGGCGACCGGCTGATGGGCTTCGGCCACCGCGTCTACCGCGCCGAGGACCCGCGCGCCCGGGTGCTGCGCCGCACCGCCAGGGAGCTGGACGCGCCGCGCTTCGAGGCCGCGAAGGCCCTGGAGGACGCCGCCCTCGCCGAGCTGCGCGAGCGCCGCCCGGACCGTCCGATCGAGACGAACGTGGAGTTCTGGGCCGCGGTCATCCTGGACTTCGCCGAGGTCCCGACCGCGATGATGCCCGCGATGTTCACCTGCGGCCGCACCGCCGGGTGGGCCGCGCACATCCTGGAGCAGAAGCGCACCGGCCGCCTCGTCCGGCCGAGCGCCCGCTACACCGGCCCCGGCACCCGTTCCATCGAGGACGTCCGGGGCGCGGCGGAGGTCCTCAAGCGCAGTGCTTGACGGCTCGGCCGGCTGAGCCGGCCGGCGCCCGCCCCCGCCGAAACGCGCCTGAGGCCCCCGGTTCGCAGGGAACCGGGGGCTTCGTGCGTCCTCAGCGGGACGACCCGGGCGCGGCGCCGTCCCCGGCCGGGCAGTCCGCCTTGGCCTGGTGGCCGGTGACGAGGCGGCCGCAGACCTCCTCGACCTCGACGGCGCCGTCCGGACGGACGGTGGCGAGCAGGACGGGCTTGTCCGGCACCACGTGGCCCTCGTCGCGCCCGGTGAACTGCAGCACGCCGCTCGCGCCGTTCCACAGCGGGCCCTCGCCAGGGTCGTCCAGCGCGGCGAACACCCCGCCCGCGGTCGGCGGCGCGGCCTGCGCGGTGAAGACCTGGTTCGCCACGAACCCGATCATCGAGGCGGCGTCGTAGCTGACCGCGGCCCGGGTCTCGGACGGCCGCAGGTCGCGCGGCGCCTTCGCGCCGATGATCGAGTCGACCGCGCCGGGGTAGGCGTTGAAGAACACGTTGCGGCGGTCGCCGACCCAGGCGTCCGTCCACGCCTCGTGCGCGGCGAGCGGCATGTAGAACAGCCGGAAGGTCGAGACCCGGCCGATCTGCGGGGCGTTGTCGCTGACGTACTTGGCGATCTCGTCGTCGGCCAGGATGATCTGCCCGCTGGGGCAGGTGTGCTGGAGGACGTTGGTGAAGGTGCGGAACTCGTCCGACCGGCCCGCGTAATAGAACAGGTCCGGCGGCTTCTGGCACAGCTCGTGGACCGTCTTGTCGAGGTTGCCGGGGCTGTCGTAGTCGCGGACCACGACCTGCCCGCCCTTCACGTAGCCGGTGAAGGAGCTCTTGAAGGAGGAGGCCAGGTCCTTGCTGTAGAGGTCGTGGGGGTCGGCGTTGTAGATGACGTCCACGGTGCGGGCGGGCTTGCCTCCGACCTGCCCGTGGCTCGTCCAGTAGGCGGCGTGCTCGGCCAGGCGCTTGTTGGGCGGCGCCAGGCGGAAGTAGTACGGGGAGAAGCCCGCGTTGTGGTCGAGCATCCCCGTCTCGTTGTAGCTGTTGGCGGTGCCGACCATCGGCAGCGCCGACTTCGACAGCACCTTGATCGCGTCTTGCGTCTCGGCGCGGCTCTGCTCGAACCCGACGACCGCGACGACGGACTGATCCTTCAGCGCCAGCTCGCGGATCTGCTCGGCGACCTGCCGGGCATGCTGGAACCGGGCGCCCGCGTTCGCCACCAGCACCCGCATCCGCAGGCTCTGGCTCGCGGCGTTGAACTCCTCCTGCGCCATCGCGAGACCGACCAGCTCGCCCTCCGCACCGGCGAGCAGGTCGAGCTGCCGGTTCTGGATGGCGGGGTCGGCGGTGATCGGCCCGAGGTAGACGACCGTCGCGTACGGCTTGCGGGACCGCGACACCGCGTCGTTCTGCTTCTTCAGCCGCCCCAGCACCGACGAGAGCCGGTTGTCGTTGTTCTCGCCGTCGCTGACCTCGCCGAACTTGAACGACCCGTCAGTGATCCCGATGCACTCGCCGGACGCCGTCCGCTTGATACCGAACGGCGAGCAGTACCGGTCCACCTGGACGGAGATGACCGTGACCGACGCGGCGGCGACCGCCACCATCGCGATCCACGGCAGCGCGGGATGCGTGATCCGGGGACGGCGCCGCACCGCCCGGACGGGCGGGATGTCGCCGCCGGGGTCGCGGGTGATGTCGACGCGCAACTCCCGACGCGACCCGAGGACGCCGACGCGCCGCTGCTCGCGCCAGTACCGGTCCCACAGCGCGCGCGCCGCGAACACGCTCTGCGGCTCCCCCGACCACAGGTCGACGCGCACCGCCTGCGCGAGCCGGTCCACCAGCCGGGGCCCGGACGCGCCGGACGGGCCGTCCTCGGCGGGCGCGGTCGGGTCGACGCCCGCGGTGACGACCAGCGGGTCGAACCCGGGGGGCGCGGCGCCGTCGCCGCTGTCGGCGCGGACGTGCTCGATGTACTCGATCACCCGGACACCCGGATGCCCCGCCGTCAGATGCTCGAAGATCAGCACCGGGTAGCGGACCCGCGCCCACGCCGCCCGCCGGTAGTCGCGCCGGTAGTTGCGCCGCAGGTCCTCCAGGAACGCGGCGACCAGCAGCAGGTCGAGTTGCTCGGCGTGGTCGTCCGGCTCGACGGGCCGCGGGTCGAACACGTTGAGGGCGAAGCCGAGGAAGCCGGTGGAGTCGCGCTGCAGGTACGGCTGCCCGACGAACCAGCCGAACCGCCGCACGCCGTACCAGCCGCGCGTCCGCGCGACGACCTGGACCGTGACGAACGCCAGCCCGACCACGGCGGCCAGCACCGCGGACGCCAGGTCCAGCGCGGCGGCCGTCCCGGCGCTGATCAGCGCGACCACGGCCACGCCGATCGGCGCGATCTGCTCCAGGAACGACAGGAAGTTCGTCGTCCGGCCGCGCGGCTCCTCCAGGTCGCGCAGCACGTCCCGGCCGCGCCGCCGGATCACCCGGTTCAGCTCGCGGCGCCGCGCGTTCTCGTTGTCGCCGACGGGCGGATGGGTGAGCCGCCGGACGAGCTGGAAGTTCTCCCGCTCCGACGACGAGGCGTACCGGGGCGGCGACTGGTCGCCGGCGAGCCGGATCTCGCGCAGGTCCCGCAGCCACAGCGCCATCTCCAGCAGCGGGAACCGCAGCGCCGGCTCGCCGCGCGCCCGGCTGCTCGGCTGCGACAGCTCCCGCTTGGCCTCGCGCAGCACGCCGGCGACGTCGGTGGCGGGGGTGTCGGCGGCGATGTGCGAGACCGGCGCCCGCTCCTGCTCGCACCGGTTCTTGAACATCTCCGCGACGTGCCCGGCGGCCCCGGCGGGACCGAGCAGCAACAGCAGCGGCCGCAGCCGCTCCCGCCAGCGCCACGGCGGCCGTTCCCGCAGCCGTTCGAACAGGTCGAGCACTCCGCGCAGCCGATCCTCCGACAGGATCCGGTCGCCGTCGCCCGGCATGGAAAACCCCTCGCTCTCGCCCTCGTCCCCCGGCGGCTCCTCGTCCCGGCCCGCGCCTCCTGCGCGCGCGCCCTTTGGACATTGGACGCCATGTACAGCGAAATGGATCGAAAATTTCCGAGATTCACCCGCCGATCGCGGTGATTCCGCCACCTCGGCGGCCCGGGCGAGGTGCCCTCACCTGCACGGGTTTGTCATCATGGAGCCCGTGACCGAGGACCCAGACGAGCCGCTCGAAGGCGACATCGGCCCGGCCGCCGGGGCCGTCCGCCCCGCGGAACCCGAGACCGACACGGCCGAGGAGATGCGCCGGTACGCGGCGGAACGCGAGGAACGACGCCGCCGCGCCAACGCCCTCTCCGGGCGCATCGCCGTCGCCCTGTGCGCCGCGCTGCTGGCGTACCTGACCTTCGACGCCGTCCGCGCCGCCATCGACCACCACGCGCACGGCCGCGCCTGGATCTATCCGCCGGGGGTCGTCGCCGCTGTCTGCGGAGTCATGCTGGTGGCCCTGCTTACCTGGGCCGTACGGCGGGTCAAGTAGCCTTCTGCGAGTGACCGAAAGCGCGAATCCAGCCATAGCCATTCCCGCCGACATCAAGCCCGCGGACGGCCGCTTCGGATGCGGGCCGTCCAAGGTCCGACCCGAGCAGCTCGCCGCGCTCGCCGAGTCCGGCTCGACGTACATGGGCACCTCGCACCGGCAGAAGCCGGTCAAGTCCCTCGTCGGCCGGGTCCGCGAGGGCCTGGCGCAGCTGTTCTCCCTCCCCGACGGCTACGAGGTGCTGCTCAGCAACGGCGGCACCACCGCGTTCTGGGACGCCGCCGCGTTCGGCCTCGTCCGGCAGCGCTCGCAGCACCTGACGTTCGGTGAGTTCTCCAGCAAGTTCGCCAAGGTCACCACGGGCGCGCCGTGGCTGGGGGACCCGACCGTCATCTCCGGCCCTCCCGGCACCCACCCGGAGGCGTCCGCCGAGGGGGACGTCGACGTCTACGCCCTCACCCACAACGAGACCTCGACCGGCGTCGCGATGCCGATCAAGCGTCCCGCCGGGACCATCGCGCGCGACGGCCTCGTCCTGGTGGACGCCACGTCCGGCGCCGGCGGCCTGCCCGTCGACGTCACCGAGACCGACGTCTACTACTTCGCGCCGCAGAAGTGCTTCGCCTCCGACGGCGGCCTGTGGATCGCGCTCGCCTCCCCCGCCGCGCTGGAGCGCATCGACGAGATCGCCTCGTCCGACCGGTACGTGCCGGAGTTCTTCAGCCTGAAGACCGTCCGGGACAACTCGTCCAAGGACCAGACCTACAACACCCCCGCCGTCGCCACGCTGATCCTGCTCGCCGAGCAGATCGAGTGGATGAACGCGCAGGGCGGCCTGGCCTGGACGACGTCCCGCACCGCCGACTCCTCGCAGCGCCTGTACATCTGGGCCGAGAAGACCTCGTACACGACGCCGTTCGTGACCGACCCGGCGCAGCGCTCGCAGGTCGTCGGCACGATCGACTTCAACGACGACGTCGACGCCGCGGCCGTCGCCAAGGCGCTGCGCGCCAACGGGATCGTCGACACCGAGCCGTACCGTAAGCTCGGCCGCAACCAGCTGCGGATCGGCATGTTCCCGGCGATCGACCCGTCCGACGTCGAAGCCCTCACCACCTGCATCGACTACGTCGTAGAGCGGTTGTCCTAACCGCAGCGCAGATCGTCGCGTGGCCGGGGCTGCCGGCTGAGGTCGTCCTGACCCTGGGGTTCCGGCCCCGGGGTCAGGCGACGGGGGCCAGGTCCGGGGGCGTGAGGCGGTGGCGGAGGGTCGCGAGGTCCTGGCGGCGGTCGGCGTCGGTGAAGCCCGTCCAGACCCGGTCGTCGTGGTCGGCGGGACGGGCCGTCGGGACGAACGACGCCGCCGCGAGCACCTGGGGCCGGTCGCGGCGTCCGGGCACCCGCTCCATGCCGACCCGCATGTAGGTGCCCTCGCGGAGCATGACGATCGTCGCGAACCGGATTCGCGTGTACTGCTGCGCGACGCGGAACCAGCGCGGGTTCGACGCCCAGTAGACGTTCTGCTCGGAGTCGACGGCGACGGCCAGCGGGCTCAGCGCGGCACGCGCCAGATGCACCTGGGTCGGGTGGTCGCGGTCCACCCAGGCGAGCGCGGCGCGCCCGACCAGCGCCTCCAGCACGCCGGTCAGGCCCGACGAGCCGGACCGGCCGGCGAGCAGCTGGAAGATCGTCTCGCTGTCGGTGGTGCCGGACGGGACGGGCAGCGCGAACCGCTCCCGCAGCCCGCGGGCGTCGACGTCGCCGTTGTGGGTCCCGACGAGGCCCGCCGACTTCGGCCCGGGGCCGGCGACCAGCATCGGGCTCGCGTTCGCCGCCTCCGCCGGGGACCCCTGCGTCGCCCAGCGGGTGTGGCCCATCGCGACGGGCGCCCGGTCCAGCTCGGCGAGCAGCTCGGTGCGCCAGACGCCGGAGAACCGGCCGCGGCCCTTCACCACCCGGCAGCCGTCGTGCCCGAGGCCCGGCCAGCCGCCGAGCAGCGCCACCCCCGCCGAGTCCGTGCCGCGCTCCTCAGCGAGCGCCCCCAGCGTCACGAACACGTCCGACGCCCGGCCGGGATCGTCGGCGAAGGGCGAGCGGACCACCCCGAACAAACCGCACATGCCAGATGAGATGCAGATCATCGCCGTCCGGTTCGCGCCGTGCGCGACGCCGCATAAGCTCAATGCGTGAACCGCGCGCCCCAATGGCTGCTCCCCACCGTGCTGACCGCGCTGATCCTGGCCGTGGTCGTCGGCGCGCTCCTGCGTTGACCGCCGGAGCGGTCCCGGGAGCGGGGACGCGTCGTATGATCGACCGGGCGGGGGAACGGGGTTGATCGCGAGATGTCAGTGCGTCCGCTGCCCGCGCGTGCCGGCGTCCGCGCGGCCGCCGCACTGGCTCTCGGCGCCGCCGCCACGGCCTGGTCCGCGCCCGCGGCATCGGCCGCGTCGGCGCCCGACGACACCGTGGCCTTCAAGATCACTGACCCGCGGATCAGCGAGTCCAGCGGGCTCGCGGCCAGCACCGCGCACCCGGGCGTCGTCTACACCCACAACGACTCCGGCGGCGTCCCGAAGATCTACGCGCTGGGCCCGGACGGGCGGGTGCTCGCCGTGCTGACGCTGGGCGGCGCGGGCGCGCGCGACTGGGAGGCGATGGCGCTCGGCAAGGACGAGCGGGGCCGTCCCGCGATCTACGTGGGCGACATCGGCGACAACCTCGGCGGCGCCTGGCCGTACGTCACCGTCTACCGGATCCCGGAGCCCGCGCAGGTGCGCAGCCAGACCATCCGCGCCACCAGGTTCAAGATCAAATACGCTGACGGGCCGCGCAACGCCGAGACGATGATGATCAACCCGCGCACGAACCGGCTCTACATCGCCAGCAAGCTGTTCGGCGGCGCGGTCTACGAGGCGCCGAAGCGCCTGCGCACGTCCGGCTACAACGTCATGCACAAGATCGGCAAGGCGCCCGCGATCGCGACGGACGGGGCGTTCGCACCGGACGGCAGCACCTGCGTCATCCGCACCTACTTCGGCGCCCGCATGTACGCCGTGAAGCCGGACGGCCGGCCCGGCAGGTCGCTGGGCTCGGTGTCGCTGCCGTTCCAGCCGCAGGGCGAGTCGATCACCTACACGCCCGACGGCAGGTACTTCCTCGCCGGGTCCGAGGGCGACGACCAGCCCGTCTACAAGGTCCCGGTGCCGGGCGAGACCGGGCCGTCGGCATCGCCCTCGATCACCGCCACCACGAAGGCCGAGAAGAAGGACGACGCCGACCAGGGCCACCGCGACGCGGGCGGCACCCGCACGGGCCTGATCATCGCCCTCGCCATTGCCGCCCTGGTCGGATTCGGCCTGTTCCGGAGACGCGGATGACGCATGGGACGGCTGTGACCGCTGTGGCGGACCGGGACCTGACCGTCCCGCCACGGTCTGCTCCGCGAAACCCCGAACCTCTGCGAAGCCCGCACCGCGCTTGCGAGAATTCGACCGCGAAGCGAGCCGAAGCGTCCCCCCTGTTCGCCCCGCCGCCCGCCGAAGGAGGGCACCGAATGCCCCAGGGTGCCAACCCCTCCCCCACAGGAACCACCGCCGGTGGCTTGAACCTCGGCCACGGCGGACCTCACCGTCGCGATCGCGAGCGAAGCCAAGTTCGAGCGAAGCGAGAACTTGATCGCGCAGCGAGGCCCCCAGGGCGGAGTCGAAGCGATGCAGCGATCGCACGCATTGCCCGTCGAAGGGAGGGCCCCCAGGGCCCGACCGCCAAGGGCGGTGCAATCAACACAGCGATCGCACGCAGCGCCCGCCGAAGGAAGGCCCCCCGGGGCCTGACGCCAAGGGCGATGCAATGAACACCGAACTGGTCGGGCTTTCCGGGGTCGGGGGTCGGTGGCGGCCGGTCGCGGCGGGGCCGTTCGCGTTGCTGGCGGTCGCGCTGGCTCTGCTGCCCATCCGTCCGGTGTGGTTGTGGGCGCTGCTGATCGTGGTGGTCTCGGCCTTCCCGTGGGTGCTGGGCGCGGCTCCGGAGGCGCGCCGGCGGCGGCCACGGCCGTACTGGCGGCTGTCGGCGGCCGGGCTGGAGCGGGTCGGCAAGGGCGGGCCGAGCATGGTCCGCTACGAGCGGGACCGGATCGACGGGCTCGCCATCACGACCGGCGACGGCATGCTGACGGTCTTCCACAGGTTCGGCCGTACGGCGGTCGGCGGGCTGACGGCGATGGGGCTGGAGCCGCTGGCGCTGTTCGTGACGGCGCGGCGGCTGGGCATCCCGATGCACATCCTGGACGGCGAGGCCGGCGACCTGCTCGATCCCGCGCTGGACGAGGCGCTGCGGCTGCCGGACCGGGACGGGGACGTGCCGGGCGGCCCGTTCTCGGCGGGTCCGCTGCCGCGCGACCACGCCGCGGAGAAGCGGCTGCTGGACCAGGAGGCGGCGCTGCTCGCGGCCGTGCACGAGCCGCCGCGCGAGAGGGACGCCGACGGCGCGGCGGCCGGGCGTGGGGAGTTCCGGCTCGACACCCCCGACCCGCTGCCCGGGCGGCGCCGCGTCGCGCTGCTCGGCACGCTCACCGGCGTGCTGGGCGCGGTCATGATCGTGCGGATCGCGGTGCAGGGCGCGGGCGGGTTCGAGGCGCGGCTGGCCGCGGGCTGCTGGGCGCTGGCCGCGATCACCGGGGCGCCGGCGGCGCGGCGGCGGCTGCTGCGCGCCGCGCTGGTGCGCTGGACGATCACCGCGGACCGGCTGCTGGTGCGGGCCCGGCCGGGCTCGCGCCGGCTGCAGGACCTGCCGACGGGGAACGTCGCGGCGGTCGTGGTGGGGCCGGGGCTGCGGCTGGACCCGCTGAGCGGGGAGCCGCGCCGGGCCGAGCTCGCGGCGCTGGCGTTCGGGCACCGGCTGGAGCTGGTCGCCCGGCTGCCCGCGCACGGCCTGGACGGGTTCCAGCTCGCGCACGCGCTGGACGACCACGGCTACCACGTGATCACGCCGGGGGCGCGGGCGCCGCGCCGTCCCGAGTACGGCCTGGAGGGGCTGCCGGACATCTTCGCGCAGGTGCCGGGCGGCCGGCTGGTCGTCGCCGACGGCGGGCTCGGCTGGGCGGACGCGGCGGGCGACGTGGTGCTGAAGATGCCGGAGGACCGGATCGGCGGCATCGAGCTGCTGACGATCGCCGGGCACGCGTGGGTGCGGCTCTACGACAGCGACGGCGACGAGTTCTTCGCGGCGCCGCTGTCGGCGCTGCGGATCTCGCGGACGGACCTGCGGGAGTCGGCGCGGCGGGCGGGCCTGCCGGTGAACGACGCGGAGTACGACGCCTACCTGAGCGCCGCCTTCCATTCGGCGATGTCGACGCTGACGGCGCCGGAGCCGGAGACCCGCGCGACGGCGTCGCTGCCCGCGCCGGGCGCCGCGCCCGACACCCGGTCCGGCTCCAGGCCCGGATCCGGGCAGGAGAGCGCGCGGGAGGCGCCGCGGGCGTCCGGGGAGCCGTCCGGTGAGCCGGAGTTCGACTTCGCGGTTCCGGAGCCGCCGAGCCCGGTGACCGCGCCCGGGACGCTGCTGGACGCCACGCGGCGCTCGCGCGTCGGCACGTACGGGATGAGCGTCCTGCTGTGCGAGGCGGTCGCGCTGATCGGGGCGGTGTGGCTCGGCCCCGACCTCGGCGGGTTCGGCACCACGGCGAGCTGGTCGGTGCCGGCCGGTCTGCTGATCGGCCTCGCCGGCTACTGGCTCTACGACCGCAACCGGCCGCAGCTGCGCGTGTCGTCCGCCGGGCTGGCCGTCGTCACCCGGCGCGGCAAGGTCGAATGGGACCTGGCCCGCGACCGGGTCGGCGGCGTCGGCATCGACGAGTCGACCGAGCGGCTGCCCCGCCTGGTCGTCTGGGGTCCCTCAGGGCGCGTCCTGCGGCAGGTGACGTTCCCGCCGGACCTGGACGAGCTGCGTCGCGCCTGCGAGCGCTACGGCGTCCCCTGGGGCCCGCCGGACGCCGACCTGCCCGCACCCCCGCCGCCCGAGCTCTGACGCAGCGACCAGGTCTTCAGCGGTTCGTAGGTCAGCTGGTCGTACTGCTTGCCCGGCAGGTGGCTGCACATCAGCTGGACGGAGTCCGCCGTCCAGGAGCCGGTGGCGAAGGCCGACAGCGCCTCCATGAGCGGCCGGACGTCGATCGGCTGCCGGGACCGGGCGAGCGTCATGTGCGGGCGGAACGAGCGGTGCTTGTCGGGCGGGGTCCCGGCGCGGCGCCCCGCGGCGGCGACGGACGCCGCCAGCCGGGCCAGGTCGCGGCGGTCGCCGTACAGGCCCGTCCACAGGACGCGGGCGTGCGTCCCGCTGCCCGGGAACGCCCCGCTGCCCGCCAGCGACAGCGTCATCCGCTCGTGCCGCCGCGCGGCGCGCTCCAGCCGGGGCAGCAGCCGGTCCACGGTGCGGTCGTCGCATTCGCCGAGGAAGGCGAGGGTGACGTGGAGCAGCTCCCGCCGGATCCATTTGAGCCCGAGAATGTCGCCCTTGTGGGGAAGGACGGCCTCCTCGAGTTCGTCCAGGATGTCCGGTGGCGGTACGAGCGCCACGAAAAGCCTCATGGAAACGTCCGGAGAGCCACCACAACAGCTTTCCAGCAGACGGCACCCGTTGTCACGCGGTTGCGCAGCGCCATCGGCCCCGGTTACCGGGGCGCGACGGCGCCCGGCGTCACCTGCCGGCGACGGGGACGCGGCACAGCCGGGCCAGCGCGGGCCGGATCGAGCCGCGCGGTGCCGCCAGCAGCGCCACGACGGCCGCGGTGGCCATCGAGACCAGGCCGCCGAGCACGATGCTGAGCCGGGGCCCGAAGTGCTCGGCCATCCAGCCGACGGTGGGTGCCCCGAGCGGATTGGTCCCCATGAACACGAACATGTAGAGGCCCATCACGCGGCCGCGCATCTCGGGCTGGACGCCGAGCTGCATCGTCGCGTTCGCGGAGGTCGTGAAGGTCATCAGCGCGATCCCCGCCGGGACGAGCAGCACCAGGAACGACCAGTACGTCGGGGCGAGCCCGGCGGCGGTCTCCATCACGCCGAACGTCATCGCCGCGATGAGCAGCAGCCGCAGCCGCGGCTTGGCCACGCGCCGGGCGGCGAACAGCGCGCCGGTCAGCGCGCCGAGCGCCAGCATGCTGGACGCCAGGCCGAACGAGGACGCCCCCGTGTGGAAGACCTCCTTGGCGACCAGCGCGGTCGTCATCTGGAAGTTCATCCCGAACGTCGCGACGAACCCGATCATCACCAGGACGAGGACCAGGTCGCGGCGGCCCCGGACGTAGCGCAGGCCCTCGCGCAGCTGCCCCTTGGCGCGCTTGACGGTGGCCGCCGCGTACAGCTCGCTCTCCCGCATCGCGTACAGGCCGAGCAGGACGGCGCCGAACGACGCCGCGTTCACCAGGAACACCGGGCCGGTGCCGATGACGGCGATCAGCACGCCGGCGACGGCGGGGCCGAGCAGCCGGGCGCCGTTGAAGGTGGCGCTGTTGAGCGCGATGGCGTTGGGCAGGTCGCTCTTGCCGACCATCTCGATCACGAACGACTGGCGGGTCGGGTTGTCGACGACGGTGGCGAGGCCGAGCCCGAACGCCAGCAGGTACACGTGCCAGACCTGCGCGTGGCCGGTGACGGTGAGGACGCCGAGGATCAGCGCGAGCGCGCCCATGGACACCTGCGTCATCATCAGGACGCGGCGCTTGGGGTAGCGGTCGGCGATCACCCCGCCCCACAGGCCGAACAGCAGCAGCGGCAGGAACTGCAGGCCGGTGGTGATGCCGAGCGCGGTGCCGTTGTTGTGGGCGAGGTCGAGGACGAGCCAGTCCTGCGCGACGCGCTGCATCCAGGTGCCGGTGTTGGAGACGACCTGGCCGCCGGCGTACAGCCGGTAGTTGCGGGTCCGCAGCGAGCGGAACATGCCGCCGCGGCTCTGCTCTTCGGCTTCGTCGGCAGGCGCGGCGTCGTCGGAAGGCTCGGCGGCCTGCGGCGGTTCCGCGGCGACGGAGTCGGTCTCGGCGGCGACGACGGCCTCGGACGCCTCGGCCTGCGCGCCGTCCGGCTCGGCGGGCGTCTCGGGAGACGTCTCGGCGCCGGGCTTTTGGAATGCTCCAGACGGGCTTCCGGCGCGCTGCCCCCGGGCGACGTCCTCGACGTGCGGCGGCGGCGCGGCGGCGTCCGAGCGCCCTGCCGGATGGAAGGGGGAGTGCGGGAAACGGGGGGATGTGCGGGGGGCGGGACGGCGGCGGCGCGCGCGGGGCGCTACGGGCAGCGCGGCACCGGGACGCGCGGGCCGCCCCGAGCGTGCCCCGCGCGCCGGAGCACCGTCCGGTTCATCAGGTCCATCGTTAGCAGAAGTCATTATCAAGGCTAACGATAATCGCGCAGGTGCTATTCCGGCAAACGCACCCCAGCGCGGCATCGCGGACCACGCCGGAACGCAGCGTCCGAAACCCGCCGCCGCGCGGGCGTCAGGAGCGGCTGAGCTTGTCGATGATGGGCGCGGCGCGGCGCAGGATCTCGCGCTCGCCGTCGGTCAGCTCGCCGAGCCGCGTGGACAGCCAGGCCTCCTTGCGGCGCCGCTCGGCGCGCAGCAGCGCGGACCCGTCCTCGGTGGCGTTGAGCACCACCTGGCGCCCGTCGGTCGGGTGCGGATTGCGCACCACGAGCCCGCGCTCCTCCAGGTAGGCGATCACGCGCGTCATCGAGGGCGGCTGCACCTTCTCGTGGTCGGCCAGCTCGCGGGGCGTCATGGCGCCGTGCCGCTCGATGGCCGCGAGCGCGGCGAACTGGGTGAGCGACAGCGGGTTCGGGCCGCCGTCGGGCGCCGGCGGGCGCAGGTGCCGCAGCCGGCGCGACAGCCGCGCGATCGAGATGCGCAGCTCCTCGGCCAGCCCCGGGGCCGAGGCGGTCCGGCCGCCGGTCGGTGGCGTAGTCATCGTCATTGGTCTCCCGTGCTGATGCCCCATGCTGCCACGCCCGCTCCTTGACACGATCGGCTAATGAGATTAGCTTTTTGGCTATTAAGTAGACGAGAAGGGGGACCGGGATGCCGCGCGCGGGCCTGTCGCCGGACGCGGTGGTGGACGCCGCCATCGCCGTCGTGGACGCCGGCGGACCCGGCGCCCTCACCCTCGCGGCGGTCGCCGGACGGGCCGGGGTCGCGACCCCCTCCCTCTACAAGCATGTCCGCAACCTGGCCGAGTTGCGACAACTGGTGACCGCGAGAATCCTGGAAGAGCTGGCCGACCGGCTCGGGAACGCCGCCATGGGCCGCTCCCGCGACGACGCCGTGGCGGCCCTGATGCGCGCCTACCGCGGCTACGTCGTGGAGCACCCTAGCCGCTACGCGTCCATGGAGCAGTCCGCCGAGCGGCAACACGTCGGGGACGCCGCCGCGGAGCGCCTCCTAGGCGTCATCTACGCGGTGCTGCGCGGCTACGGCCTCGACGGCCCGGAACTCGTCCACGCGGCCCGCTGCCTGCGCTCGGCGGTGCACGGCTTCGCCATCCTGGAGGCCTCCGGCGGGTTCGGCCTGCCCGAGGACCTGGAGGCCAGCTACGAGCGGCTCATCACCGTCCTGACCTCCGGCTTCTCCCAGGCCAGGGTGTGACGAGGCTCTCCCCGGCCCGCCGCGTAACCTGATCGCATGACCCCTCCGCGCCGCCCGGACCCGCCGCCCATGCGGACCAACGACGTCCGCGTGGCCCTCATGGGCACCGCGGCGTGGGCGGTCGCGCTCGTCGTCCTGCTGATCGCCGGGACGCCGTCCGGGGACCGCTGGTGGCTGTGGGTGTGCGTGACGGGCGTCGTGACCGGCCTGTTCGGCATCTGGTACATCCCGCGGCTCCAGGCGGGGCGCGAGCGGCAGGAGGCGGCCCGCGCCGCCCGCCGCGACGCCGCCGTCGAGGACGCCGCGCAGCCCTCCGAAGCGCAGCCCTCCGAGACGCGGCCCTCCAAAGCGGAGCCCCCCGGCGCCACTCGCGAGGACGCCGTCGAGACCTCGGAAGCGGACGTCTAGGGCTCCAGGTCGTCCTCGGCCAGCAGGACGGGCAGGGCGCCGGGATCGCGCAGGACGGCCTCGGCGAGCAGCCGGGCCGCCCAGTCCCCGCAGGCCCAGGCGAGCGCGCGCGCGAGGCCGCCGGTACCGCCGGCGTGGATCTCACCGTCTCCCGTCCACCACGGGACCTCTTGGCCGTCCACTACGAGCCGCTCATGCGCGAGGTAGGTGGCCGGGGCGTCGGGCAGCACGGCCCGGACGGCGTCCGGCACGGGCCGCTTCTCCCCCGCCGTCTCCACCACGCCCGGCACCTCGTCACCGGCCAGGGGCAGGTCGAGGAGTTCGGCGAGCCGGGCGTCGCGTCCCTGCGCGGCGATGACGAGGGGTTGCCCGGCCAGCAGCGGCAGGAGATCGGGGCTGTCCAGGACGAGGGCGTCCGCGGCGTCCACGACCTCGACCGCGCCGTCCACCACGGCGCGGACGTGCTCGGGCGGTTCCACGGTCACCTCGGCGTCGGCGAGGGCCGTCCACAGGCCGCCGAGCTGGACGCGGCTGACGGCGCGCCCCGGATCGCCCATCCGGTCGAGGAGTTCTTGCGCGCCGCCGGGTTCGTCCAGGAGATCGACCAGTGACGTGCGGACGCCCAGGGCCAGCAACAGCTGCTCATCGAATCCCGTAGGGGCGACGTCGTAGAGCCCGGCGAGCACCTCGTCGCCCTGCAGCCGGAACTCGCCCGGCCTGCGGCCGTCCAGGACGGGACGGTGGCTCAGCCACCATGCCGTGTAGGAGGGCACCGTGGCGCGGCGTCCCGTGTGGAGGGCGATGTGCGCGGGCTCCACGATGGCGGCGCGCCATGGGGGCGCGGCCAGCAGCCGTAGCGCGGCGGGCCAGTCGTCCACCAGTTCCAGGTCGCGGACGGCCTGGAACTCCGGCACGAGCGGCGGAAGCTCCTGCGGACCGATCCGTTCGAGCACGTCGTCGGCCCAGCGGTCCTCGTCGTCGAGGTGCAGCGTCTCGGCCTCGTCCACCAGGCCCGACAGGTTCACGTCCTCGGCGCGCGCGAGGGCGAAGCCGTCCAGGACGCCCACGGCCGTGAGCGGCTCGGCGCCCCACCGCTCCAGCGCCTCGGACGCGACGACGCCGAACGGCGCGTCCTCTGCCATCACGGCCCGCAGCGGGCTGTCCGGCAGGAGCAGCTCGCCGGCGGGGTAGAGATCGCCGTCGTCGGCGGGGAGCGCCAGCTCCGCGAGCCACGGCTCGTCCCCGGGATCGAGCCGGGCCGCCGCGACCAGGCCCAGCACGGCCTCGGCGACCGCGTCGGGGTCGTCGGCGTCGAAGGAATCCTCCACCGCGGCCCGCACCGCAGGGTCGGCGAGCACCGCCCGCGGGCCCGCCTCGACCGCGCCCAGCCTGAGCAGCAGCGGATGGAACGCGTCCGGATGGACGAACCGCAGGCCGAGCGCGTCCAGGCCCGCCGGATCGACGCCGTCCGCGACCAGGAGGCCGCGCGGCCCGCGCACCGTCCGGGCCGTCTCGCCCGCCAGCGGCACCGGGAGCGCCCCCAGGGCGTCCCTGGCGGCCTCGGCGAGCGCCTCGTAGACCCGGTGCCACCAGCGCGGTCCCCGGTCCACAGCGGCCAGCTCGTCCACGACGTCGGCGAGCTCGACGCGGCGGACGCCCAGCGCGCCGAGCGCGGGGCTGCGCGCGGGCCAGCCGGGCGGCAGCAGCCCGCCGACCACGGTGTCCTCGCCGGCCCGGCCCGCGAGGAGGTCCAGGAACGCCGCCGGGGCGTCCAGCGCCACCGCGTCCCGGCCGCGCATCCGGCGGCCCTCGGGGTCGTCCGGGACGGGCAGCAGCGCCGCTTCGGGGAGAAGCTCGCGGACGGCCCGCCGCAGCCGCGCGTCCAGTTCGCCGGCGCCCACCGGGCCGGGCACCAGGTCGAGCAACCGGGGATCGGCGGGGCGCGCCTTCAGCAGGGCCACGTAGGCATCGGCGGCCCGGTCCACCAGGAAGTCGGTCAGCGGGCCCGGCGCGACGTGCCGCCTGTCGGGCGCCAGCGGAAACGACGCGATGAGCAACGCGGGCAGGTCGAGGCGCTCGTCGCTGGGGGTCGGCGCGTGCACGACGGCGGGCGTCCCTTCCGGAAGCCCGCCCTCCGGGAGCGCCCACCGGACCTGCCACACCGCCCGCGCGCGCTCCTCCACGGGCCGGTCCTCCAGCAGTTCCGCCGGCGTCGTCCCATGCGCCTCGACGGTCTGCCACACCTGCCCGTCGACGACGACCGTCCCGGGGTGGGGCCGCTCGGCGGACACCACCCGCACGTCCCCGTCGACGTCGATCTCGACCGATTCCAATGCGGGCAGCGCCAGCATCAACGCCGCGTCCACCTGCTCAAGCTGGCGCCGCACGGAGTCGACCGCGCCCGCCCTCAACGGCAACCGGACGATGGTGTCGAACCCGTCCGGCACCTCCGGCGGCTCGTCCGCCGCGAACGGCAGCCGCAGCAGCGGGACGCGCCCCTCCCGCCGCGCCAGCTCGCCGGCCACGTCCGGAAGGCCCCGCACCAGTTCCCGGGCCCGTTCCTCCGACCACTCGACCCCGCCCGTCGCGGAGGCGATGGACGGGTTCGAGGTGACGGCGACGACGGCCGCGAAGCCCACGCCGAAGCGGCCCACCGCGCCCGCGTCATCGCGTTTCGCGGACGCCCGGAGCGTGGACAGGGCCTCGACCCCGGCGGCGTCCAGGGGCGCGCCGGTGTTGGCGGCCGTCAGCTCCGCCGCGACCGTGTCCAGGGCCAGGCGCAGCCGTCCGGGAACGGCTGCGCGGAGCGCGGCGTCCGCGGCGTTCTGCGCCAGCTCGATGACCACGCGGTCGCGGTAGCCGCCGAGGGCGTGGTCCTCCTCGGTGTTGGCGTCCTCGCGGAAGCGCGCCGGGGACTCGCCCCAGGCGCGCAGGACGCGGTCGCGCAGGACGCGCGTGCCGAACGGGTCAGGGACCACCGCCGTCACCACCCTCGCCGCGCGCGGGCCGCGGCGCGAAGGAATCCCCTCGGCGCCCCGGACCGGCCCGCTCGTCGTCAGCTGTGCCCGAGCGCCTCGTCGTCCAGGGGCTCGGCCTCCTCGCCCGCGGACGGGACGACGTCGTAGCCCAGCTCGTCGATCACCGGCGGGTTGTGCTCGGACGCCGCAGGCAGGTTGACCGCCTCGGAGTGCGCGCCGCAGCCGTGGTCGGCCGACACCACGCGCCCGTCGTCGGGGGCGTACTCGTTGGCGCACACCCCGAACACCTGCCGC
Organism: Actinomadura napierensis; assembly: GCF_039529375.1. Lineage (NCBI taxonomy): Bacteria > Bacillati > Actinomycetota > Actinomycetes > Streptosporangiales > Thermomonosporaceae > Actinomadura > Actinomadura napierensis. Next base: position 7,147 of record NZ_BAAAMR010000017.1, on the reverse strand, counting down.
AGCCCACCGGCCAGCGCGACGTAGAACCCGCAGGTGGAGCACTGGGCGGGCGCGGACGCGGCGATCGGCGCGCGGGGGCCCGCGACGCCGTCGTACCAGCGGGCGGCGGCCTCGTCGCGGCCCTCGCGGGACAGCACCCGGACCCGGCCGAGGCCGAGCTCCCACTGCACCTCGCGCTCGGCCGCGTCGTCGATCTGCGCGTAGCCGGGCGCGAGCCGGACGTCGTCGGGCGTGGTCGGCAGCAGGTCGCCGGGGCCGAGGTCGCCCGGGCGCAGCCGATCCAGCCACGGCACCCACTGGGGGGCGAGGAGCGCGTCGTCGCCGGGCAGCAGCACGCACTCGCTCACCGTGACGATCTTGGCGCGGGCGGCACGGGTGACCGTGACGGCCCAGCGCCACCCGGTGTAGGCCGGATCCAGCGCGGCGAAGTAGTGGGTGACCACCCGGTCGCCCTCGGCGTGCATGCCGAGGTGCTCGCCGACGGGCGACGGATGGGCGGTCTCCTCGGCGGCCGTCCGCGCGAGGTCCGCGGCCTCGGCGCAGGCGGGGTCGACGGCGGGCGTGCGGGTCCGGCGGGCAGGCCCGGAGACGGTGCGCGCGGCGGCGGGACGCGCGGGGCTGGACTGACGCGTTGGGCTCACACGTCGATTCTCGCGCATCACGGGGGATGACCCGACACACGGGCTCCTGCCCGGCGCGAGGTGATCCGGCCCGCCAGAAGGGAACGTACCCTCAAGCAGGTGGCCGGATCCGCGACGAGGCGGGCCGCGAGGGCGGCCGGGCCACCGCAACGACCCCGCAAGGAGAGATCAGGGCGCGATGGGACTGGGACGCTCCGTGCGCGCCGGTATGGGCGGCGCGGGCCACACGCTGCGCGGTGTCCGCACGACGGTGTGCGGGGCCGGGCGGCTCACCCGCCGGGTCACCCACGCGCACGGCGCGGGGCGCAGCGGCCTCGGCGTCCTGATCGAGGCGTCCGCGCTGAACTCGGCCGGGGACGCGCTGGTCACCGTCGCGCTGGCCGGGTCGCTGTTCTTCGGCCTGGACGTCAACCAGGCGCGCGGCCAGGTCGCCCTGTACCTGCTGGTGACGATGGCGCCGTTCGCGCTCGTCGCGCCGCTGATCGGCCCGGCGCTGGACCGGATGCGGCACGTCCGCCGGTACGCGCTGGCCAGCACGTTCGCGATCCGCGGGCTGCTGTGCTGGGGGATGGCGGGCGCCGTCGCGCACAACGACCCGATCACCTTCCTGCCCGCCGCGTTCGGCGTGCTGGTGGTCTCCAAGGCGTACGGGGTGCTGCGGGCCGCAGTGACGCCGCAGCTGCTGCCCGAGGAGATCACGCTGGTGACGGCGAACGCGCGCGCGTCGTTCGCCGGGCTGGTCGGCTCCTCGATCGCCGCCCCGGCGGGCGCGGGGCTGGCCGTGCTGATCGGCACCGGCTGGGTGCTGCGCATCGGCACGGCGATGTTCCTGCTCGGGATCGTCTTCGCGATGCGGCTGCCCAAGCGGGTGGACGTCCCCGACACCGGCAAGGCCCCCGCGGCCTCCACAGCCGCGGACACCGGCGCGGACACGCCGCCTGAACCGGCCGAGCCGGCCGCGAGGCACTGGCGGACCCTCCCCCGCGTCGGCCCGATCGTCGCGGAGGCGATGCAGGCGAACGCGGTGCTGCGCGCGCTGTCCGGCTTCCTGGTGCTCTACCTGGCGTTCCTGCTGCGCGAGGAGCGGTTCGACCCGGTGTCGCACAACGTCGCGCTCGGCCTGCTGGCGGCGTTCGCGGGCGCCGGCGGCCTGATCGGCACCGCGCTCGGCGCCTGGATGAAGGCGCGGGCGCCCCGGCTGATCGTGTCGGCGACGCTCGCCGCCGTCACCGCCGTCACGGCCGTCTCCGCGCTGTTCTTCGGCCTGTGGGCGGCGCTCGCCGTCTCGCTCGCCGCCGGGCTCGGCCAGGTCCTCGGCAAGCTGTCGATGGACGCGGTCGTCCAGCGGGAGATCGGCGAGGAGGTCCGCTCGTCCACGTTCGCGGTGACCGAGACCCTGCACCAGCTGTCCTGGGTGGTCGGCGGGCTGCTCGGCCTCGGCATGTCGATCGTCGCGGACGGCCGGGTCGCGCTGGCGATCGTCGCGGCGGCGCTCACGCTGTCGCTGGCGCTGCTGCTGACCCGCCGGGCCGGCGCCCAGCGCCGCGTCCGCTCCCGGGCGGGCACCCCGATCAAGGACGCCCACCCCGAGATGCGCGCCTGACCGTTCGCCTCAGGGGACGCTTACGCCCTGACGCGGCCGCAGTCGGAGGTGGACGGCTACGTGCTGATGTCGTCGGCGACCGCGCGCAGCACCGTCGCGATCTTCTTCGCGTCGGCCGGGGCCGGGTGCTTGCCGCGCCGGTAGGTGTTGGAGATCCCGTCCAGCAGCTTGATCAGGTCCTCGGTGATGACGACCATCTCGTCCGGCTTCTTGCGCCGCTGCTTGGCGATGGTCCGCTCGACCGACGGCAGGCTCTCCAGGACGCGGACCTGCAGCGCCTGCTGGCCGCGCCGCCCCTCGACCACGCCGAACTCGATGCGCTGGCCAGGCTTGAGCGTCGTCACACCGCCCGGCAGCGCCGAGGAGTGCACGAAGACCTCACCGCCGTCGTCGCGGGTGAGGAAGCCGAATCCCTTGTCGGAGTCGTACCACTTGACCTTGCCAGTCGGCACGGGAGACCTCGTTCGGTAATCGTCCTGAATCGACCCCAAGATTAGTGCCTCACCGGGGGCCGGTGAACATGCCGGGACCCCTGCGAATCCCTTTGGGGCAACGGGATGAAGCTATCCCGGCCCCCCGCCCCGCGGCACCCCGATATCAGGCGGCCCGGAACCCCGACAGCCACTCCGGGAAGGCGTGCAGATCGGGCAGGACGACGTCCGCGCCGTAGGCGGCGAGGGCGGCCGAGTCGAACGAGCCGGTCGCTACCCCGACGGCCACCGCGGACGCGGCGCGGGCGGCGTCCACGTCGGCGGTGTGGTCGCCGATGTAGGCGCGGGCGCCGTGTGCGAGCAGCGCGGCCCCCTTGTCGGCGCCGAACAGCCCGCCGACGGCCGCGTCCACGTCCAGGCCCAGGTAGCGGACGGTGCGCTCGGTGTCCCGCTGGTTCTTCCCCGACACCACGACCACCCGGGCGCCCGCCGCCCGGACGGCCGCCAGCGCCGCGGCGGCGCCGGGCATCTCCACGGTCGCCGGGAGCGCTATGTCGGGGTAGATCGCCCGGTACAGGTCCGCCATGGCGGGGATCCGCTCGGGCGGGAACCAGTACGCCAGCTCGTCCTCCAGCGGCGGGCCGAGCCGCCTGACGACCGCGTCGACGTCGATGGGGACGCCGGTCTCCGCGGCGATGGCCGCGTACACCGCGCCGATCGCGGCGCGCGTGTCGGCCAGCGTGAGGTCGAGGTCGAAGCCGACGGCGAATCCGGCACCATCCGGACGGGGAATCTTCGGCGAATCAAGGTCCAGCACGTCCCACAGGGTAAAGGTCCGGTATGGAGCGATTGCCAACGCCGGGTGCCGCGTGGGACGGTCCCGTCCGAGCGGGTCCACCAGGACCGGCCCCGGACGCAAGTACCCGCGCTCTCCCGGTAGTGGCGATGCGACGGGATCCGAGTAGGAGAGCGCGGGAACTCTTGGCGCGGGAGCCTTCGATGCCCCGGCCCGGTCTGGTTCGCCGGGTCCCGGGCGGCCGCCCGTGTCGTGGTTATGCCCGCACCCCCTGCCGAAAACCGTTTGACCAGGGAAAACGTAGGGCTCGAACGAGCCACCCGAACCCCAAGGACGATCAGCCGCAGGCCGGCCCGGCGAAGGAGGGCAACCCCCCATGGCGGACAACAGGGCGGAAGACAGGGCGGACAACAGGGCGGACGACCACGACCGCACGGTGAACCCGGAGACCGGGCGGACGGAGCCCGCCGGGACGGGCGCGACCGCGCGGCACGCCATGACCGGGACGCGCATCGACCCCGGCGAGCACCGCGCCCGGCGGCCGTTCGGCGGGTCCGCCGCGGCCGCCCGCAAGCGCGGCGTCGGCCTCCTCGCCACCGTGATCTCGGTCGTCACGACGATCGCGGTGCTGATCCTGGCGGTGCACATCCTGTTCGTGGTGTTCGAGGCGAACACCGGCAACGACATCGTGCACTGGTTCGGCGCCCGCGCGGACGAGCTGGCCTGGCAGTTCAAGGACGTCTTCCAGCCCGACAACGCCAAGGTCGACGTGGCCGTCAACTACGGCCTCGCCGCGCTCGTCTACCTCGTCATCGGACGGATCATCGTGAGCGCCGTCCGCCGCGCGGCCTGACCGGCACGCTCGACCGGCACGCTCGACCGGCACGCTCGACCGGCACGGCCCGGCGGGAGGGCTAGCGGCCCGGGAAGCGGACGACCTCGAACGGCCACGCGGTGGTGACCCATTCGCGGACGAAGTCCTCGAGGTCCTTCTCCAGGGCCCGGTCCTCCTCGTCGGAGCGCACCCAGAACACCACGACCGCGTCCGCGCCGGGCTCGTCCGACGGCGCGACGTGGATGCGGCCGAGCTGGCGTTCGCCGTCCGGCGTGTTCACCACGTAGCTGAAGGAGCGGCGCAGCTGGCCCTCCTTCTGCAGCCACGCCACGTCGATCAACGCCTGCTCGAAGGTGAACTCGCGGTCCGGCCAGCCCCACTCGGGCCCGAACCGGCCGGCGAGCCGGTCCAGGCTGCCGATCACCGCGCCGTAGTCCTTCACCACGTCGTGCACGGTGATCGGGCGGATCTGGAAGCGGGGTCCGGCGACCAGCGTGGGCACCACGAAGTCCTCGGGGAGGAAGGCCCCGTCGGCCGCCTTCCGCGGAGACATGAACATCGTCGACCCTTCCGGGGACGCCCCTTCCGGCACAGGGGCGCGGGGCAACGAACTCTAGCCGCACCCCGGCGCGGGGCGAGACGCGTCACGAATTCGGGCGCGCCGGGCCGGGGCAGGGGTCCGCAGGTCCCGGATGCCTTACTGTTCTTGCGGAGGAATTCATCACTATGACGACATCTACGCGCGAGCGGATCGTGGCCGAGTCGCTCCGCCTGTTCGCCGACCGGGGCTACGCGGCGACCTCGGTCGCCGAGATCGAGGCGGCGGCCGGGCTGTCCCCGGGCGCTGGGGGCCTGTACCGGCACTTCCGGTCCAAGGAGGAGGTGCTCGCCTCCGCCATCCGCGAGCACATCGAGCGGACCCGCCGGCAGATCAACACGGTCCTCGACCAGGCGGAGGTGTTCGCCGACCGCCCGCTGGAGGTGCGGCTGCGGATGACCTGCCAGGCGGGCCTGGCCAAGATGCGCGAGGAGCAGGACCTGATCCGGGTGCTGTTCCGCGACCTCGACCAGTTCCCGAACCTGGTCGCCGAGATGCGCGAGGGCATCGTCAACCCGCTGTACGACGGGATCGCGACCTGGCTGTCGCAGCAGCCGGAGTACGCGGGCGCCGACGAGGACTGGGCGGCCGTCGCCTCGATCCTGGGCGGCGCGGTGGTCAACTACTGGCTGGCCAACGAGTCGATGTACGAGCCGCCGACGCGGATCGACGAGAAGCGGTTCGTGGAGAGCTGGGCCCGGCTCGGGCTGGGGCTGGTCGACCTGGAGCGCACCCCGGCGACCTGACCGGCCGCCGCCGGCCGGTCCCCTCATCGCGCCGGACGGCCCGTCCGGCGCGCGTTCCTCCCCGCGCCGCGGCATCGCACCGGCCGCACCGCGCCGCCTCTTACTCTGGGAGGGTCCTGCTCGCAGCGTCCGACGTGCGCGAACGCGCCACCGCACGGGCGCGGCGAGCCGGGGCGCACGCGACACTAAGGTGGCGAACGGCATGGATTCGTATGCGGACTGGCTGCGCGCGCGAGCCGACGAGGAGCTGCGCGCGCTGCTGTCCGCGCGTCCCGAACTGCTCGCGCCCGTCCCCGCCGACCTGACCGCGCTCGCCGCCCGCGCCGCCACGCCCGCCGCGGTGTCCCGCGCGCTCGACCGGCTCGACCGGTTCACGCTCGCGGCGCTGGAGGCGGTGCTCGTGCTGCCGCCGCCGGTGCGGCCGGAGACGCTGGCCGGCGCGCTCGGCGTCACCCCGGGCCGGGCCGAGGACGCGGTCGACCGGCTAATGCGGTTCGGGCTGGTGTGGGTCAGCGGGAAGGGCGCCGCGGACGGCGCCGGCGAGGGCACGCTGACCGCCGCCCCGGGCGTCCGGCAGGGCCTCCCGCATCCGGCCGGGCTCGGCCCGGCGGTCCAGGAGGTGTTCGCCGGGTACCCCACCGAGCGGCTCGCCGCGCTGGTCACCGACCTGCAGGGCGAGGAGCCGCGCGGGTTCGCCGACGCGGCGCGGCTGCTGCGCCGGCTCGCCGAGCTGCTGGCCGACCCGGCGCCGCTGGTCGAGGCCGCCGGCCCCGAGGCACGCGCCGCGCTGGACGCGCTCGCCTGGGGCCCGCCGGTCGGGCGGGTCGCCGACGCGCGCCGCGCCGTCCGGATCGACACCGCCGCCACCCCGATCGAGCGTCTCCTCGCCCGCGGCCTCCTCGCCGCCGAGGACGACCGGACGGTCACCCTGCCCCGCGAGGTCGCGCTGCACCTGCGCGGCGGGCGGCTGTTCCAGGACCTGCCCGCCGAACCGCCGCCGCTCGGCGCGGAGCCGTCCGGCGCGTCCCGCAGCGAGGACATGGTGGTCCGCGCCGCCGCCGGCGAGGCGTTCAACGCGGTCCGGCTCACCGAGGAGCTGCTGGAACGCTGGGGCCTGGAGCCGCCGCCGGTGCTGCGCAGCGGCGGGCTGGCCGTCCGCGACCTGCGCAACGCCGCGACCCTGCTGGACGTCCCGGAGTGGAAGGCGGCGCTGCTGGTCGAGATCGCGTACGCGGCGGGGCTGCTGACCCGCAGCGGCGACCTGGACGGCGAGTGGCTGCCGACCCCCGCCTACGACCTGTGGCTGATGCGCGACACCGCGGGCCGCTGGACGGAGCTGGCGCGCGGCTGGCTGAAGTCGGATCGCGCCGCGGGCCTCGCCGGGGAGCGCGACGACCGGGACCGGCTGATCAACGCGCTGAGCGAGGCGATGGTGCGCAGCAGCGCGCCCGCCGCCCGCCGCGCGGCGCTGGAGATCCTCGCCGGCGCGGAGCGCGG
>NZ_BAAAMR010000016.1:0-110938 GCF_039529375.1 Actinomadura napierensis | reverse complement strand
CTGCGCCTGGCGGCGGTCGCCGCCGTCGCGGTGGCCGGCACCGGCGGCGGCGCCACGGCCTGGGCGCTGAACCGCCGGGACGCGAAGCCCGTCAAGCCCGCCCCGCGCGTCAGCCGCCTCGCGACGGCCCCCGCGCCCGCCTGGGCCCTCTCGTGGCCCGGACGGTTCGACGACGGGCTGAGCCTGAGGGTCTCGCTGGCGGGGGACACGGTGGTGTGGCGCGGGCACCGGGCGATCCTCGGCGTGCACGCCGCCTCGGGGCGCCGGCTCTGGACCTTCGACCGCCCGACCGGGGCCACGTCCATGTTCAGCCCCGGCTACCGCGTCTTCGGCACCACGGTCTTCGCGCTCGCCGCCACCGACGACCCCCGGCCGAACGTCGTCCACGTGATCGACGCGGCGACGGGGTCCGCCAGGCCGGTGGAGCTGCCCGGCGAGGTCACCGAGCTGACCGACGTGTACGGCACGATCGGGAGCACGGTCTTCGTCGGCGGAACCGTCCGCCGCACCGGTGACCAGATGGTCGTGTTCGCCGTGGACATCGGCAGCGGACGCGTCCTGTGGCGCTTCCCGAGCGGGGCCGACAAGATCTCCGGCGTCGCCGACGGCGGTCGCCTGTACGTCATGACGCCGAAGGAACTGCTCGGCATCGACGCCGCGACGGGCGACAGGGCGTGGAGGCGCACCTGGTACACGGGAAAGGCCGACAGGGCCACCACGTATCCGCTGGTGCTCGGCGACGGCCTGCTGTTCTTCGGCGCCACCGGGCTGGGGAACGTCCAGGCGGCCGCTACCCGTGACGGGAGGGCGGTCTGGACGAAGGCCAATGACGACATGCAGAGGCCCGTGGTCGTGCTGGGCTCCACCCTGGTCACGATGGGAGGGAACGGCTTCTACGTCTACGACCGGGCCACCGGGGCCCTGCGCCGGCGGCTGGCCTCCACCGCGGCCGCCCTCGACGCCATCACCCCGTCCGCCGCCGGATCGCCCGGTCTCCTCGTGGCGGCGTTCACCAGCGACCCCGACTCGTCCCGCGTCAGCAAGGACAGCGGCTTCTTCGCCGCCGTCCCGGACGGCGGATCGGCATGGGCGTACCGGGGGGCGTCCTACAACAACGGCGGCTGGAGCCTGGCCGTGTCCGGCACGACCGTCTACGCGACCGACAGCAGGCGGCTGGTCCGCTTCCGGCAGGGCGCCTGATGGCCGCGCTGGAACCCGGCGATCCCCGCCAGGTGGGGCGGTACCGGCTGCTGGGCCGGCTGGGCCAGGGCGGCATGGGGCGCGTCTACCTCGCCGCGTCCCCCGCCGGCCGGGCGGTCGCGATCAAGACGGTGTGGCCCGAACTGGCGGGCGACCCGGCGTTCCGGGCCCGGTTCCGCGCCGAGGTCGAGGCCGCGCGGCAGGTCTCCGGCGCCTTCACCAGTCCGGTGGTGGACGCCGGCCCGGACGCGGCGGTGCCCTGGCTCGCGACCGCCTATGTCAACGGGCCCAGCCTGAAGGACGCCGTCGGCCGGTACGGCCCGCTGCCCGAGCGGATGCTGCGCACGCTCGGCGCGGGCCTCGGCGAGGCCCTCGTCGCCGTCCACCGCGCCGGCCTGCTGCACCGCGACCTCACCCCGGCCAACGTGCTGCTGGCGGCGGACGGCCCGAAGATCATCGACTTCGGGATCAGCCGGGCCGCGGACGGCACCGGGCTCACCGCCGAGGGCCAGTTCGTCGGCACGCCCGGCTACATGGCGCCCGAGCGGTTCCGCGGTGAAGAGCCGGGGCCGGCCCTCGACGTCTTCGCCTTCGGCGCGGTGATGGCGTTCGCCGCCACCGGGCGCCCGCCGTTCGGAGGCGGGCCCGTGCAGAGCAAGATCTACCGGACGCTCCACGATCGGCCCGACCTGGACGGCGTCCCGCCGTCGCTGGCGGCGATGGTCGCCGCCTGCCTGAGCGCCGATCCCGCCCGCCGCCCGCCCGCGGCGCTGCTGCCCCGGCTGCCGGGCGTCCCGCAGGCCGGGCCCGGCTGGCTGCCCGGCGCCATCGACCGGGAGATCCGCGAGCACGAGCGCACCCTCGTCATGGACCTGCGGGACGCCGTCCGGCGCAGGACGCGCCGCCGGCTCCTGGCGGGCGGGGCCGGGGTGGCCGGTCTGGCGCTCGCCGGCGGTGGCACCGCGGCGGCGCTCGCGGCCACCGACCGCGGAAGGCAGGTTCCGCCGCCGCCTCGGTTCCTGTGGCAGGCCGAGCTGCCGCAGGCGGGCGACATCGCGGTGCCCTTCATCACCGCCCACGGGGTCTTCGTCCTGGAGCTCTTCAGCAGGATGGCGGTGTCCTACGACGCGACCACGGGACGGAAACTGTGGTCGGAGAAGGTGCGCAACGCCACGGTCGACAAGGACTCCGTTTATGTCCAGCTGAGCCGGGGCGGCGAGCTCGTCGCCATGGACCCGGCCTCGCGGGCACACCGCTGGACCGCCGCACTGCCGTCCGGCTACGACGTTCACGCCTTCTACGGTCCGACCGGCGGGCTGCTCGCCCTCGGCGACGGCGACGGGACCGTCCTCGGCCATGACGCGCGGACCGGAAGGCACCTGTGGACGTACCGGGGGCGGGACGCGACCGACCTGCGGGGCATCCAGGGCGGCAGCCTCATTGCCGCGTCCGGCAAGGAGGGCGATCACGGGGAGGGCACCCTCCTCGGAATCGACATCGCGACCGGCGCGGTCCGCTGGAGCCGCACCTACGGCGACACGCGCCTGCCCCGGCCGGACGGCGGCGACCTGCTCTTCGGTTTCCGGGCGGAACACACGCTCGACGCGATCTCCGCCGTCACCGGCCGGACGGTGTGGAGCGCCGGGTTCCCGGCCGCCGCGGGCGACCTCGGCGAAAGCACCCCGGCGGTCACCGTGGCGAACGGGACGGCCTACCTCGGCGCCCGGGGCCTCTACGCACTGGACCTGGCCACCGGCAGGCGCAAATGGGCGTACGAACCACCCGCGCCGGGCGGCGACGACCCCACCTTCCTGGTGGAGGGCGAGCGCGCGTACGTCTTCGACGACCACAAGCTGGTCGCGCTCGACGCCCGCACCGGCCATCGCCTCTGGTCGGCGGCCACTCCCGCCGATGACACCGCTCCTCTGATCGTCGCGGGCGGACTGGTCTGCACCGTTGCCGCGGGCGTCACCGGTCCGGGCTTCTACGGCTGGGACGCGGTCACCGGCAAGCTGGTCTGGAGGCACCCGCCGGCGTCCTCGAACACCGACGACCAATGGGTCCTGACCAGTACCGGCCCGTTCCTGGTGGCACTCCAGACCGCCGCACTGGTCGCCTTCCGGTTCGCGTGAGCCGAGCTCGATCCGGCGATCGGCCGGCTGGGTCGGGCCACCGGGCTGAATGTTTGATACAAATGAAGTATCAACGTCTCAGAGCGGGTGATGCGGTATGACCGACCTTGACGTGAAGACCGACCTCGACGTGAAGCCGGGCCGGACCGAGGCCGGTGCCATCCCCGGGCCCGGCTCCCTCATCTGGCGGTACGCGGGCGACTGGCGGGGCGCCTTCAGCGGCCGGGCGATCCTGCTGCTGCAGGTCGCGCACCCCGTCGTCGGGGCAGGGGTCGCCGACCACTCGGAGTTCCTGGAGGACCGCTGGGGACGGCTGCTGCGCACCGTCGAGTCGACGATGAACTTCCTCGGCTACCGGGGCGAGGAGCGCGGCCGGCGGGAAGCGGCCCGGCTGCGCGAGATCCACAAGGACATCAAGGGCGTCGACGCGGAGGGCCGCCGCTACCACGCGCTGAACCCGGAGGCCTACCTCTGGGTGCACGCCACCCTGCTGCACGGCATGATCCAGACGCAGCGGCTGTTCGGCACGCCCCTGACGCCCGAGCGGGAACGCGCCCTGCACGCGGAGTGGGCGCGGCTGGCGCTGGCGCTCGGCATCACCGAACGCCACATCCCCGAAAGCCCGGCGGCGTTCCACGACTACTTCGACACGATGGTGAACGAGCGGCTGGAGGACAACGCCACGGTGCGGCTGCTCATCGAGCTCGACCGCGAGCCGCTGCCGCCCCCGCCGCGCTGGCCGCTGCCGGCGTTCGCCTGGTCCGGGATCTCGGGGCCGCCGACGCTCATGCTCGGCAGGATGGGCGTCGGCTGCCTCCCGCCGGTCCTGCGGGAGCGGTTCGGGCTGCGCTGGACGGCCGCCGACCAGCGCCGCTTCCGGCTGTTCGCGCAGGCGATGCGCGCGGGCGACCGGGTGCTGGTCGACCGGCTGCGCTACTCGCCGATGGCGGCCCGCGCCATGCGCCGGGCCCGGCGCGGACACTAGGGTCGGGAGCATCATGACCGAGCCGACGGAGCGGGCGCCGCTGGGCGACCTGCTCGCCGACCCCGCCGCGTCCGGCCCGCAGGCCGACCGGATCCTCGACGCCGCCCTGGAGCTGTACGGGACGTTCGGGCTGCGCCGCACCACCATCGAGGACGTCGCCCGCGCGTCCGGCCTCGGCCGCGCCACCATCTACCGCCGCTTCCCCACCAAGAACGACCTGGTGACGGGGGTGCTGCTCCGCGAGGCGCGGCGCTTCTTCGCCGAGCTGGACGCCGCCGTCGCCGCCTACCCGTCGGTCGAGGAGCGGCTCGTCGAGGGGTTCGTCGCCACCCTGCGGATCAGCCGCGAGCAGCGGCTGCTGAACCGGCTCCTCGTGCTGGAGCCCGAGCTGCTCCTTCCGCACGCCACCGGCCGCGCCGGGCCCCTGCTCGCCGCCGCGCGCGGCTACCTGGCCCGCCGGCTCCGCGCCGCGCAGCGGCAGGGCGACGCAGGCGCGTTCGATCCCGAGGTCGTCGCCGAGATCCTGATCCGCCTCACCCACTCCCTCGTCCTCACCCCGGAGGGCCACATCCCGCTGGACGACGAGGGCGCCCGCGCCTTCGCCCGCCGCTACCTCACCCCGATGATCCGCTGACCGGCACCCGCACCACGGCGGGCGCCGGCCGGCGCGTCCGGTGGCCTGTCAGGCGCCGTAGCCCATGATGGCCTTGGTCTCGAGGAACTCCTCGAAACCGAGCACGCCCCACTCGCGGCCGTTGCCCGACTGGCGGTAGCCGCCGAACGGCGCGTTGAAGTCGGGACCCGCGCCGTTGAGGTGGACGTTGCCGGTGCGCAGGCGGCGGGCCACCGCCTTGGCGCGGTCGTCGCCGCCGGAGATGTAGCCCGACAGGCCGTAGAGGGTGTCGTTGGCGATGCTGACCGCGTCGTCGTCGTCCTCGTAGCCGATCAGCACCAGCACCGGCCCGAAGATCTCCTCGCGCGCGATCGTCATCTCGTTGGTGACGTGGGAGAACACCGTCGGGCGGACGTAGTAGCCGGTCTCCAGGCCCTCGGGCTTGCCGGGCCCGCCGACCTGGACCTTGGCGCCCTCGCCGATGCCCTTCTCGATGAGCTGCTGGATCCGGCCGTACTGCGTGGCCGACACCACCGGCCCGATCCGCGTGGTCTCCTCGCGCGGGTCGCCGACCACGATGTCGCGGGCGGCATCGGCGGCGATGGCGGCGGCCTCCTCCATCCGCGCGGCCGGGACGAGCATCCGGCTCGGGGCGTTGCACGACTGGCCCGAGTTGGTGCACATGTTGCCGACGTCCCGGGTGATGACGGCCCGCAGGTCGGCGTCGTCCAGGACGATGTTGGCGGACTTGCCGCCGAGCTCCTGCGCGACCCGCTTGACGGTCGGGGCCGCGGCGCGGGCGACCTCGATGCCGGCGCGCGTGGACCCGGTGAACGACACCATGTCGACGTCCGGGTGCGCCGACAGCGGCGCGCCGACGCCGAGGCCGTCGCCGTTGACGAGGTTGAACACGCCCGCCGGGACGCCCGCCTCGTCCAGGATCTCGGCGAACAGCACGGCGTTCAGCGGCGCGACCTCCGACGGCTTGAGCACCATCGTGCAGCCGGCGGCGAGGGCCGGGGCGACCTTGCAGGCGATCTGGTTCAGCGGCCAGTTCCACGGGGTGATCAGCCCGCAGACGCCGACCGGCTCGCGGGCGACCAGGGTGGTGCCCGTCGGACGGTCGAACTCGAAGTCGGCCAGCACGGCCCGCGCGGTGGCGAGGTGGCCGAAGCCGGCGGCCGCCTGCGCGGCCCGCGCCAGCGAGAGGGGCGCGCCCATCTCCTGGCTGATGATGTCGGCCAGCTCCTCCATCCGCCGGCCGTACACGGCGATGATGGCGTCGAGCAGGTCGAGGCGCTCCTGCTTGCTGGTCAGCGAGAACGTCTCGAAGGCCGTCTTCGCCGCCGCGACGGCCGCGTCGACGTCCTCCGCGCCGCCCATGGCGATGGAGGTGATGGGCTGTTCCGTCGCCGGATTGATGACCTCGAGCGTCGTGTCGGTGCGGGGGGCGACCCACTGGCCGCCGATGTAGAACTGCTTGACGTGGTCCACGGGCTTCCTCCGGCAGGGAACTGGCCTTTTTTCGTTGCAGGCTCAACATACGAAACCCGTTCGGTCAGGTAAACGCCCGCCCCGGGCGCGCCGCCGGACGCCACATGAATCTCTTTCATGTTCGTTACCGGCCGGACGCGTGATCGCGGTCGTCCCGTTACCCGTGCGGCTCACGCTGTGCGGTCATGAGCCCTCGCCGCGATGGTCCCTCCCGCCGCTCGTTCCTCGCCTCCGGCGCAGGCGTCGCCGGTGGCGCCGCCGCCGCCTCGCTGCTGCCGCCGTCGGTGCACGCCGCGCTCGCGGAGCCGGTGAAGCCCGGCGGTCTGCGCTCGATCGAGCACGTGGTGTTCCTGATGCAGGAGAACCGCGGGTTCGACCACTACTTCGGGACGCTGCGCGGCGTGCGGGGATTCGGCGACCGCAACGCGATCGGGCTGCGCGACGGGCATCCGGTGTTCGAGCAGCCCGGCCTCCTGCGGCGCGTCAAGCCGTTCCTGGCCCGCGACGCGGTCGGGCACGGGCCGTTCACGGACGTCAACTACATCGCGGGCGTCGACCACGGCTGGGACACCGGCCAGAGAGCGCGCGGCGACGGATGGCACGACGGCTGGATCGCGGCCAAGCTCATGCCGACGATGGTCCACTACGACCGCGAAGACCTGCCGTTCCAGTACGAGCTGGCCGACACGTTCACCGTCTGCGACGCCTACCACTGCTCGGTATTCGGGCCCACGAACCCGAACAGGACGTACCACTGGACCGGGACGATCGGCTACGAGCAGAACGGGCACCGCGCGGTCGAGAACGACGCCTACGACGAGGGGAACCATCCCGGGTACGCGCTGACGCCCTATGTGGAGCGGCTTTCGAAGGCGGGCCGGACGTGGAAGGTGTACCAGGAGTGGGACAACTTCACCGACAACCCGCTGGAGTTCCTGACCACGTTCAAGCAGATCATGCGGAAGGCGCTCGCGCCCGCCGGGTCGTACAAGAGCCTCACCGAGTTCTACGGTGCCGTCGCGAAGGCCGGCGAGAGCGACCGGAAGAGCATGCTGGCCGCACTGGACAAGGGCGTCGCTGCGCTCCCCGGGCCTGAGCGCGACCTTTTCGAGCGCGCCCTGCGCCGGAGCGCGGGCGGAACGCTCGGCGCCGCTTTCAAGGACGACGTCGCGGCGGGGCGGCTGCCGGAGGTGTCGTACATCGTCGCGCCGGCCGCCGAGTCCGAGCATCCCGGCTCCGGCAGCCCGATCCAGGGCGCGGGCATCACCTACCAGGTCCTGGACGCGATCGCCTCGGACCGGCGGACGTGGGAGACCACCGCGCTGTTCCTGCTGTTCGACGAGAACGACGGCTACTTCGACCACGTGCCGCCTCCGCTGCCGCCCGCGGACACCGCTGGCGAGCACTACGACGGCAAGCCGATCGGGCTGGGGTTCCGCGTTCCGATGACCGTCGTCTCGCCGTGGACCGCCGGCGGGCACGTGTGCTCGGAAGTGTTCGACCACACCTCGACGATCCGCTTCCTGGAGCGGTGGCTCGGCGTCCGCGAGCCGAACATCAGCGCCTGGCGCAGGACCGTCGCGGGCGACCTGACCTCGGCGTTCGACTTCCGCCGGACCGCCGGTCCGCCGTCCGTGCCCCGGCCCGGGACGCCGCCGAAGTTCTACCTGCGCTGGCCCGCGCTTCCTCCCGTCGTCCAGAAGGACCCCGTGCCGGAGCCGGGGACGCGACCGGCGCGCGCGCTGCCGTACCGCACCGACGCGTCGGCGCGCCTCGACGGCGGTTCCCTGGTCGTCACCATGACCGAGCGGGGCACGCGCGCTTCGCACCTCGCGCTGTACCCGTACGCGGGCGAGTTCGCCGCGCCGCGCCACTACGACGTGGCCGGACGCGCGGTCGAGCGGGTGGCGCTGAAGGACGGGCGGTACCGCCTCACGCTGACGGGCCCGAACGGGTTCCGGCGCGAGTTCGCGGGCTCGGCCTCCGGTGCCGCCGCCCACGCGGACGTGACGTCGCGCGCCGCCGCCGACGCGGGCCGGATCGACATCACCGTCCGGAACCGCGGCACGCGGCCTCTCACGTTCACCCTGACCGCCCTGGCCTACGGCAAGGCGACCCGCAAGGCGACGGTGGCCGCGGGCAAGAGCGCGACGATCTCCTGGGCCACCGAGCACGGCTGGTACGACGTGGAGATCCGCACCGCCCAGGACGCGGCGTTCCGCCGTCGCCTGATGGGGCACCTGGAGAACGGCCGCCCCTCGGTCTCCGGCTGACCGGACGGCCCGGGGCGGCTCAGGCCTCCTCGACGAACATCAGGGTGTTGCCCTCGGGGTCGCGGAACCAGAACATCGGCGGCACCGGGCCGCCCATGCGGCTCACCTCGGCGTCGACGTCCGCCCCGGCGGCCTTCAGCCGCGCGTGGCACGCGTCGATGTCGGCGGTCGACAGCGCGATGCCGGTCTCCCGGCCGCCCGCGTCGGTGCCCTCGGGCGGCGGGCAGAGCGCGATCGGCGTCTCGGCGCCGGCCGGGGCGACCTCGATCCAGCGGTAGCCGCCGCCGAACGGCTGGTCGGCGCGCTTGTCGAGGCCGAGCGTCCCGCAGTAGAACTCCAGCGCCCGGTCCTGGTCCCGCACCGGGATGATCACATTCGCGACCTTGCGGACGGTTCCGGTGGTGGTCGTGTCGCTCATGGTGGTTCTCCTTCAGCGTCGGATGGTCCGGTCATGGATGCAGACCGGGCGAACCCGCGGAACTCATCGCCCCCTGGCCGTCGATCTGCCGGCGGCATCCCGCTGGAGGCCGGCGCAGCGCACTTGCCGACATGTGCTCACTCTTGTACGTTACTGGCGCATAAGGCGCACAAACGAGCAATTAGGAGCCTTGGTGTCGTTCGTTCTTGAGGAGATCGCCTCGCAGCCGGGCTGCTGGGAGCGCGCCGCGGCGATGGCGGACGGCGTGGAAGGCCTGCCCGCGCGCGGCGAGCGCGTCGCGGTCGTCGGGTGCGGCACCTCGCTGTTCATCGCCCAGGCGTACGCGTCCCTGCGGGAGGCGGCCGGGGCGGGGGAGACCGACGCGTTCCCGGCGTCGGAGTTCCCGCACGGGCGCCGCTACGACCGGGTGGTGGCGATCTGCCGCTCGGGCACCACGACGGAGGTCTTGGGCCTGCTGCGCGAGACCGACCTGCCGACCACCGCGTTGATCGGGGACCCGCAGACGCCCATCGTGGACGTCGCCGGCTCGTGCGTCGTGCTCGACTTCGCCGACGAGCGCTCGGTCGTGCAGACCCGGTTCGCCACGACGGCGCTCGCGCTGCTGCGCGCGCATCTCGGCCTGCTGCCCGCGGACCTGGTCGAGCAGTGCCGCGCCGCCGTCGAGGCGCCGCTGCCCGAAGGGGCCGTCGGACGCGGCCAGTTCACCTTCCTCGGCGCGGGCTGGACGAACGGCATCGCCAACGAGGCGGCGCTGAAGGTCCGCGAGGCCGCGGGCGCGTGGACCGAGTCCTACCCGGCGATGGAGTACCGGCACGGGCCGATCAGCGTCACCGACGAGCACAGCCTGACCTGGTTCTTCGGCGCGCCGCCGGAGGGCCTGGCCGGGCAGGTCGCCACCACCGGGGCGCTGGTCGAGGCCTCCGGGCTGGACCCGATGGCCGACCTGGTGCGGGCGCAGCGGCTCGCGGTGGCGCTGGCCGAGGCGAAGGGCCTGGACCCGGACCGGCCGCGCAACCTCACCCGCTCGATCATCCTGTCCTGATGATCCTCACGGTCACCCTCAATCCCGCCTGGGACGTGACCTACCGGGTCCCCAGGCTCACGCCGCACGGCTCGCACCGCGTCGCGTCGACGCTGCAGCGCCCCGGCGGCAAGGGGCTGAACGTCGCCCGCGTCCTGCACGCCCTCGGCGAGGAGACGCTGGCGACGGGCTTGGCGGGCGGCGCCACCGGGGCCCTGGTGGCGGGCGCGCTGGAGGTCCCGCACGCCTTCGCGGCCATCGCGGGGGAGACGCGGCGGACCGTCACGGTCGTCGACACCGACGCGACGATCTTCAACGAGCCGGGCCCGGACGTCCGCCCGGACGAGTGGGCGGCCTTCCAGGAGTCGTTCGCCGCGCATGCCGCCGGGGCGTCGGTGGTGGTGCTGTCCGGCAGCCTGCCGCCCGGCCTGCCCGAGGACGCCTACGCCGTCCTCACCCGGCTGGCCCGGGACGCGGGCGCCCGGGTGCTGGTCGACGCGGGCGGACCCGCGCTGCGTGCCGCCGCCGAGGCGCGTCCCGACCTGCTCAAACCCAACGAGGCCGAGATGGCCGCGGCGGCCCTGGACCGCGCCGCCCTGGGAGAGGACGGCGCGCTCGTCGTCTCGCGCGGCGCGGACGGCATGCTCGCCGTCACCCCCGACGGCTGCTTCGAGGCGGTCCCGTACGAGGTGGTCGCCGGCAACCCGACCGGCGCCGGCGACCCCGCCGCCGCGGCCCTGGCCGTGGCGTTGCGCGACCGGACGCCCTGGCCGGAGGCGCTGGCCGAGGCCGTCGCGCTGTCGGCCGCCGCGGTCGCCGCGCCCGCCGCCGGCGAGTTCGACCCCGACGTTCTCCGGCGGCACCGCCGGGCCACGAAGGTGAGGGAGACATCATGCCCCTGGTGAGGACGGCCGAGCTGGTGCGGCCCGGACACGGCGTCGCCGCGTTCAACGTGATCACGCTGGAGCACGCCGAGGCGATCGTCGCGGCGGCCGAGCAGACCGGCCGCCCGGTCATCTGCCAGATCAGCCAGAACGCGGTGCGCTTCCACGGCGGGCGGCTCGGCCCGGTCGCCGCCGCCACCCGCGCGGTCGCCGAGGGCTCGGCGGCGCGCGTCGCGCTGCACCTGGACCACGTGACCGACGAGGACCTGATGCACCAGGCCGCCGACCACGGCTTCGGCTCGGTGATGTACGACGGGTCCGAGCACGATTACGACGAGAACGTGTCCCGCACCGCGGCGGCCGCCGCCTGGGCCCACGGGCACGGCCTCTGGCTGGAGGCCGAGCTCGGCGAGGTCGGCGGCAAGGACGGCGCGCACGCCCCCGGCGTCCGCACCGACCCCGCCGAGGCCGCCGCGTTCGTGGCCGCGACCGGCGTGGACGCCCTCGCGGTCGCCGTCGGCAGCTCGCACGCCATGACCGAGCGCACCGCCGCGCTGGATCACGACCTGATCGCGCGGCTGCGCGACGCGGTGCCGGTCCCGCTGGTGCTGCACGGCTCGTCCGGGGTCCCCGACGACGAGCTGCGGCGCGCGGTCGGTCAGGGAATGACAAAGATCAATATCGGCACGGCCCTCAACATCGCCTTCACCGGGGCGGTCCGCGCGAACCTGGACCGGGGGGTCGACCCCCGCCGCTACCTCGCGCCCGCCCGCGACGCCATGCGGGAGCAGGTCGCGCACCTGCTGGAGGTCATCGCGCCCCGTTCCGCCGAGAGCATTGGACGACTTGCATGCTGAACATCGCCTTCGTCGGCGCCGGCTCGGTCGAGTTCACCCGCCAGCTGCTGCGCGACATCTTCTCCTACCCCGAACTCGGCGGCGTCCGGCTCGCGCTGCACGACATCGACCCCGAGCGGCTGGAGGTCGCCGAGGGCCTGGCCGGGCTCACCGCGAAGAAGCACGGCGCCGCGCCCGTCATCACCGCGTCCCTGGACCGCCGCCGCGCGCTGGACGGTGCCGACGTGGTCGTCAACATGGTCGCGGTCGGCGGGCACGCCGCGACGCTGAAGGACTTCGAGGTCGCGGCCGAGTTCGGCGTCCGGCAGACGATCGGCGACACCCTCGGCATCGGCGGGATCTTCCGCGCGCTGCGCACGTTCCCGCTGCTCGAAGGTCTGGCCGCCGACATCCAGGCCGTCTGCCCGGACGCATGGCTGCTGAACTACACCAACCCGATGGCGATGAACCTGCAGTACCTCGCGACGATCGCGCCGAAGGTGAAGGCCGCCGGCCTGTGCCACTCGGTGTACTGGACCGTCCGGGACCTGTCGGAGCTGGTCGGCGTGCCGTACGAGGAGGTCGACTACCACTCGGCGGGCGTGAACCACCAGGCGTGGGTGCTGAAGTGGGAGCACCGTGGCCGCGACCTGTACCCGGCGCTGGACGCCGCCATCGAGGCCGACCCCGAGCTGAGGCGGCGGGTGCGCGTCGACATGTACCGGCGCCTCGGCCGCTACCCGACCGAGACCAGCGAGCACTCGTCCGAGTACGTCCCCTGGTACCTGAAGGACGAGGCGGAGATCGAGCGGCTGCGGATCCCCGTCGGCGACTACGTGAAGATCAGCGCGGGCAACCTGGACGAGTACGCGCGGGTCCGCGACTGCCTGGCCCGCGGCGAGTACCCGTCGCCGCGCGAGGACGAGGACGCCACCGAGTACGCGCCGCAGGTGATCCACAGCCTGGCCACGGGGGAGCGCCGCACCATCCAGGTGACCACCGCCAACACCGGCCTGATCACCAACCTGCCGATGGGCGCGGGCGTCGAGGTCCCCGCCACGCTCGACCGGATGGGCGTCCACCCGCACCACGTCGGCGCGCTGCCCCCGCAGCTCGCCGCCCTGAACCGCAGCTTCCTCAACGTGGTGGAGCTGACCGTCGCCGCCGCCGTCGAGGGCGACCCGGCGCACGTCCGGCACGCCGCGATGTGCGACCCGGCGACCGCCGCCGCGCTGCCCGTCGAGCGCATCGCCGAGCTGTGCGACGCGCTGACGGCCGCGCACGGCGACGCGCTGCCCGCCGCGCTGCGGGGGAAGTGATGCTCGACCTGCTGGTCGTCGGGGACGCCAACCCGGACGTCCTCGTGGACGGCGCCCCCGACGTCCCGCCCTACGGCCAGGCGGAGACGCTGGTCGGGGGCGGCGTGCTCGCGCTCGGCGGGTCCGCGGCGATCGCCGCGCACGGTGCCGCCCGGCTCGGCCTGGCCACCGCGTTCGCGGGCCTGGTCGGCCGGGACGCCGCCGGCGACTTCGTCCTCGACGCGCTGAGCGGCGCCGGTGTCGACGTGTCCCGGGTCGTCCGGCACGAGACGCTCCCGACCGCGCTGACGGTGTGCCTCAACCGGCCCGGCGGCGACCGGGCGATCCTCACCGCGTCCGGCTGCCTCGCGGAATTCGGGCCCGAACACGTTCCCGACGTCGCGGCGCGGCACGTGCACGCCGCGTCCTACTTCCTCCAGCCGCGCCTGGCGGAGGCACTGCCCGCGCTGCTGCGGAAGCACCGTGCGTCCGGTGCGACGACCTCGCTGGACACCAACGACGACCCGTCCGGACGCTGGGAGCTGGCCCCGGGCCTGCTCGCCGAGTGCACGTTCCTGCTGCCCAACGAGGCCGAGGCACTGGCGCTGAGCGGACGCAGCGGGCTGCCCGAGGCGCTGGGCGCGCTGGCGGGCGCCGGCTGCGTCCCGGTCGTCAAGCGCGGCGGGCAGGGCGCCGTCGCCATGCGGGACGGCACCGCCGTGCACGCGGCCGCGCCGCGCGCCGACCCGGTCGACACGGTCGGCGCGGGCGACAGCTTCGACGCCGGGTTCCTCGCGGGCTGGCTCGACCGCGGGGACCTCGCCCACGCGCTGGCGCTCGGCACGGTGTGCGGCGCGCTGTCCACCCGCGCGACCGGCGGCACGGCCGGCCAGCCCACGCTTCCCGAAGCACTTGCGCAAATTGCCTGATTATTTCCGGCTGAAACAGCTATATTCGCGCATCCCAGCCGGTCTATAATGATCGGATGCGTCAGCAGGACCGTCTTCCCCTCATCCTCGAACGGCTCGCCCAGCACGGCTCGGTGAGCGTCGTCGACCTGTCGGCCGAGCTGCGGGCCTCGGCCGCCTCGATCCGCCGCGACCTGCAGGTGCTCGAGGAGCAGCAGCTCCTCAAGCGCACGCACGGCGGCGCGATGGCGGCCGAGGTCATCTACGAGCTGCCGATGCGCTACCGCGGCGGCCGCCGCCAGGAGGAGAAGCGGCGCATCGCGCAGGCCGCGGTGCGGCTGGTCGACGGCTCGGTGCACTCGGTCGGCTTCAACGGCGGCACCACCATCACCGAACTGGCCCGGCTGCTGTCCACCGGCCGCGCGCTCAAGGTCGTCACCAACGCCCTCAACATCGCCGCCGACCTGTCGGTGCGGCCGGCGATCGACCTGGTCGTCACCGGCGGCGGCGTCCGCCCCGAGTCCTACGAGCTGGTGGGGCCGATCGCCGACCGGACGCTGTCCGACATCAGCCTCGACCTGGTCTTCCTCGGCGTCGACGGGATCGACGCCGAGGCCGGCATCAGCACCCACGACGAGATCGAGGCGCGCACCGACCACTGCCTGATGCGCGCCACGCGCCGGGTGGTGGTGCTCGCCGACGGGTCCAAGATCGGGCACCGCGCCTTCTCCCGGATCGCCCCGATCGGCGAGATCGACATGCTGGTCACCGACGCCGGCGCCGACCGCGCCGAGCTGGACCGGATCCAGGCGGCGGGCGTCGAGGTGACCGTGGCCTGAGGCCCCGGTCACCCCCCGTTCGCCCGGCGCCCCCGCTACTTCAGGCCCGCGGTCGCCACCGACCGGACGAAGAACCGCTGTGCGACGAAGAACAGCACGAAGACGGGCAGCTGGCTGATCACCGTGCCGGCCATCAGCCGCGGCCAGTTGGTGGTGTGCGCGCCCTGGAACGTCTGCAGCCCCAGCTGGACGGTCATGTGCTCGGGGCTCTGCACCGCGATCAGCGGCCACAGGAAGTCGTTCCAGGTCTGCAGGAACGTCAGCACCGCCAGGGTCGCCAGGGTCGGGCGCATGAGCGGCAGCATCACCTGGAACAGGATCCGCAGCCGGCTCGCGCCGTCGATCCGCGCGGCCTCCTCCAGCTCGCGCGGCACCGTCATGAAGAACTGCCGCAGCAGGAAGATCCCGAACGCGGTCGCCAGGTTCGGCACGATCAGCGCGCCCAGCGTGTCGGTCAGCCCGACCGCCCGCACCATGATGAGCGTCGGCAGCATGACGATCTGGAACGGCACCATCAGCGTGGCCAGCACCGCGACGAACAGCGCCCTGCTGCCGAGGAAGCGGATGCGGGCGAAGGCGTAGCCCGCCAGCGAGCAGAACACCAGGTTGCCGATCACGCAGCTGACCGACACCAGCGCGCTGTTGCCCAGCCAGTGCCCGAGCGGCGCGTCCCGCAGCGCGTCGGTGTAGTTGTGCCACTCGATCCCCGACGGCAGGCCGGGCGGGAACCGCCGCGACTCGGCCTCGGTGGAGACCGACAGCAGCACCATCCACAGCAGCGGCGCCGTCATCACCAGCGCGATCGGCAGCAGGATCAGGTGCAGCGGGCTCGGCCGCCGGAACCGGAACCGGCGCGCGGCCGGGGCGTTCATCGTCGACATGCTCATCGGCCCTCGTAGAAGGAGGTGCGGCGGGTGATCGCGAGCTGCACCACGGTCACCAGCAGGATCACCAGGAACAGCGCGCAGCCGACCGCGGCGGCGTAACCGCCGTCGAAGTCCACGAACGCCTTGTTGTACAGGTGGTAGACGACGACGGTCGTGGCGCGCAGCGGCCCGCCTTTCGTCGTCACGTACACCTCGTCGAACAGCTGTAGCGAGTTGATGGTCAGCCACACCAGCAGGAAGCCGGACGCGGGCGCCAGCAGCGGCAGCTCGACGTGCCGGAACGCCTTGACCCTGCCGCAGCCGTCCAGCGCCGCCGCCTCCATCAGGTCGTTCGGGACGCTCTGCAGCGCGGACAGGTAGATGATGACCGCGAAGCCGAGCCAGCCCCACACCGTCATGGCGACCAGCGCGAACAGCGCCTGGTTCGGGTCCTGGAAGAAGCCCTGCTTGGGCAGCCCCGCCTTGTCCAGCACGGCGTTGACCGGGCCGAACTGCGGGTTCAGCAGCCAGTTGAAGATGATGCCGGTCGCGACCGTCGAGGTGACCAGCGGGACGAACACCGCCATCCGGTACAGCGTGATCCCGCGGATCTTCTGGTTGAGCAGCACCGCGATGGGCAGCGCCAGCACCATCGTCAGCGGCACGAACAGCACCGTGTAGATCGCCGACCGCTTCGCCGCGTCCCACATCAGCGGGTCCTTGACCAGCTCGGCGTACTTGGCGCCGCCCGCGAACGTGCCGGGCGAGGTGAGGTCGGTGTCCTGGAACGACAGCCAGAACGACCACAGCACCGGCAGCATGCCGAAGACGCCGATCAGCAGGATGGCCGGGGAGACGAAGCCCCAGCCGGCCAGGTGCTCGCTCAGCCGCCGCCGCGACCGGCGCGGCCGCCGGCCCTTGGCGGCGCGCGCGGTCAGTGCGGTGGACGCCATCAGGAGCCCGCCAGGATGTCGTCGACCTGCTTGGCGGCGTCGGCCAGCGCCGCCTGCGGCTGCTCCTTGCCGAGCAGCACGCCCTGCACGGCGGTGCCGAGGACCTTGGAGATCTGCGGGTACTGCTCGATGTTCGGCCGGGCCTTGGTGACGTTCTTGCTCAGGTTGTCGATGAACACCTTGTTGCCGGGGTACTTGGCCAGGTAGTCCTTGTAGCCGGGCAGCTTCTCCTCGGACGTGCGCAGCGGCAGGTCACCGGTCTGCGTGGCGTACCGCAGGTGGATCGGCGCCGAGGTCAGCCACTTCAGGAACGCCCAGGCGGTCTTCTGCGACTTCTTGTCGAAGAGCATGTAGTTGTCGGGGCCGGAGATCGTGGCGTGGGTGGCCTTGCCGGGCAGGTACTGCACGCCGTAGGAGACGTCCTTGTTGATCTGGCCCAGGTCCCAGGGGCCGGTCCACAGCATGGCGACCCGGCCGGAGTTGAACAGGTTGAGGTACTGCTGGTCGCCGGTGTCGAGGTAGACGGACTTGTCGGTGACGGCCATGTCCCGCAGCAGCTGCATCGCCTGCTGCCCGGCCGGGGAGTCGAAGGCGGCCTTCTTGTTCCCCGCGTCGAGCAGGTCGCCGCCGGCCTGCCAGAGCAGGGCCAGGAAGCGCCAGACGGTGTCCTCGGTGCCGTCGTTGACGTACGACCACCCGTACTTGCCGTCGCCCGACAGCTTCTTCGCGGCGTTCCGGAAGTCGTCCCACGTCCAGTCCGGCGTCGGGTAGGCCAGGCCGGCGGCGTCGAAGAGCTTCTTGTTGTAGACGAGGCCGAGGTTGTCGACCAGGGCGGGCACACCGTAGACCTTGCCGTCCACCGTCGCGGCCTGCCGGGCCGCCGGGTAGAAGTCGTCCCAGTTCAGGTCCGGGCTGCTCTTGACCAGCGAGGTGAGGTCCTGGGTCTGGTGCCGTCCGGTCAGCGCGGTGATCGAGGAGCCGAACTGGTAGGCGACGGACGGCGGCTTGCCGGACACGAAGGACGCGAGGGTCTTCTGCAGCGTGTTGTCGTTGTTGCTGAAGACCGGCTCCACCTTCTGGTCGGGGTGCGCGCCGTTCCATTCGCCGACCAGCTTGGTGATCGTGTCGGCCTGGATGTCGGTGTAGCCGTGCCAGAAGGTGATCTTCTTGGCCGTGCCGCCGCCGCCCGAGCCGCAGCCCGAGGAGAGCCCGGCCACCAAGGCGACCCCGGTGACCAGCGCGGTGATCCGGCGACCGCTCGGCTGCCTCATGATCGCCTCCAGATGCTCGTGCTCGATTGTGCAGGATGCGCGGCACTTTAGAACACAATCGCTCAGCGGGCAAGGGATCGGCCACCTACCGTGCCGCTTGCCGATCGATAGCCCGGACAAACGATCACAACGATGCATCGACTCTGCATCTTCACGGACGTTTCGCGCCGCCGGTGTCGCCCTCCCGCCCCGCGGCGGGTAGTCCGGGCCGGCGGTCGGCGCGGACCTCCGCGTCCGCACCGGCATCACCGGCGACCCGCCGGCGGGCGCCCCTTCAGGCCGTAGCGGGGCGGGCGGTTTTGCAGGCCGCAGGGCGGATAGAGAGCGTGACGAGCGACGTCGTGCGATCGCGGAACGTGACCGTTCTCTTGGGCCTTGGGGAGGCAGTGATGAGCATGCCGCACAGGATGGTGCGCCGGCTGGAGAAGGCGGAGGCGCTGGACAGGGTCGCCGGGCCGGTGAGCGCGGTGGTCCGCCGCGCGGTCCGGCCGCGGCTCGTCCGCAACCTGCTCAGCGGGACCAACCTGGGGCATCCGCTGCACCCGGCGCTCACCGACGTGGTGGTCGGCGCGTGGAGCATGTCCACGCTGCTGGACGCCGCCGGCGGGCGCGACGCCGAGCCCGCGGCCGACCTGCTGGTGACGACCGGCGTGATCGCGGCCGTGCCGACGGCCCTGACCGGGCTGAACGACTGGGCCGACACCCTCGGGGCCGAGCGGCGGGTGGGCATGGTCCACGCCACGGCCAACACCATGGCGCTGGGCCTGTACGGGGCCTCCATCGCGGCGCGGGCCCGCGGTAACCGCGGCGGCGGCAAGGCCCTCGGGCTCGCCGGGTTCGCGGTGCTGGCGTTCAGCGCCTATCTCGGCGGCCACCTGTCCTTCGTGAAGGGCGTCAACGTCAACCGCACCGCGTGGCAGCAGGGCCCGCAGGACTGGACGCCGGTCCTGGGCGAGAACGAGCTGCCCGACAGCGAGCACCGCACGGTGGACGTGGACGGCGTGCCGATCATGCTCTACCGGGCGGACCAGCGGGTGTACGCGCTGGAGGCCACGTGCAGCCACATGGGCGGGCCGCTGGACAAGGGCACGATCGCGGACGGCTGCGTCACGTGCCCGTGGCACGGGAGCACCTTCCGGCTCGCCGACGGCGGCATCGTCCGCGGCCCGGCGAGCACGCCGGAGCCCTGCTTCGAGACGCGGGTCCAGGACGGGCGCATCGAGGTCCGGGTGCCTCCGGCGGGCGCGCCGTCCCGCAAGGCCGAGGGCGCGCACGCCGGTTCCGCCGAGCGGATGGGACGGGCGGCCCGCCGCCGGCTCGCCCGGACCTCGTGACGGTCAGCCGAGGACGGCCGGCTTCAGCTCCTCCTCGCACCATGCGCGGAAGGTGGTGGGCGAGGCGGCCTCGGGGGTGCGCGGCTCGGCGTCGTCGAGGCCGTTCTCCTTGGCCACCACCATTTCGACCAGCCCCTGGGCGTTCGCCTCGGACACCCCGCGCGCGAGCATGCTCTCCTTGAACGCCTCGACGGAGATCCGCTGGTGGCGGACCGGCCGCCCGAGGACCTCGGACATGATCCGCGCCATGTCGTCGTTCGACAGGTCCTCCGGGCCGAGCACCGGGACGTCGCCGCGCCCCGTCCACGACGGGTCGAGCAGCAGCTTCACGGCGGCGTCGGAGATGTCGCGGCAGGCGCACGTCGGCAGCTTGCGGTCCCCGGAGAGCGCCGAGAAGAACACGCCCTCGTTCTTGATGCTGTCCACCTGGCCGAGCATGTTGTCCATGAAGGTCGGCAGCGTCAGCGCCCGGTAGTGCACGCCGGTGCCCGCGATGAGGTCGTCCATCGCCAGGGTCGCCGTCACGTGGCCCGCGACGGGGTGCACGCCGCGGCCCAAGGCGGAGACGCCGACGACCCGCTGGACGCCCTGGCTCTCGAACGCCTCGCAGGCCGGCCCGGCGAAGCGGGAGTAGATGTCGTCCAGGCTCGCGGCCTGATGGTCCGGCGGTGCGAGCCAGAAGACGGTGTCGGCGCCGGCGAACGCCTTGGTCACGACGTCGGGGTCGCCGTGCGACCCCTCGACCACCTCGACCCGGTCGCGCACCTCGGCGGGCAGCCGGGACGCGTCGCGGACGATCACGCGGGCCGGCGCACCGGCGGCGAGCACGCCGTCGACGACCCGCCGGCCGATCCTGCCGGTGGGCGTGGTGATGACGATCATTGATGTCTCCAGAGCGGTGAAAGTGCGGGCGCCGGAACGGCGCCGGTACCGACCAGTCAAGCCACCGCTGCCGCGAAGCTGAAGGATCGATCGGGTCCGCATTGATACCCTGGTGATATGAATGACCTGGAGTCGCGGCAGCTCAGGTACTTCGTGGCCGTCGCCGAGGAGCTGAGCTTCCGGCGGGCCGCCGAGCGGCTGGGCATGGCGCAGCCGCCGCTGTCCCGCGCGATCCGCGAACTGGAACGCGGTCTGGGCGTGCACCTGTTCGAACGCACCACCCGCCAGGTCGGGCTGACCGCCGCCGGGGAGGTGCTGCTCCGCGACGCCCGTACCGCGCTGGACGCGATCACCGCCGCCGCCCGGCGGACCCGCAACGCCGGACGGCCCGCCCCCGAGCTGCGGCTCGCGCTCAAGGCCGACTTCGACGCCGGGCTGCTGCCTCAGTTCCTCGCCGCCTACCGGGACGAGGAGGAGGCGATCCCCGTGGAACTGGTGCTGGGCGGACGGGGCGACCAGGAGGCCGCGCTGCGCGACGGCCGCGCGGACGTCGCGGTCGTCCCCGAGCTGACCGACGACCGCGGCCTGGACGTCGAGCCGCTGCTGACCGAGCCCCGGCTCGTCGGGCTGGCCGCGTCCGATCCGCTGGCGGCCCGCTCCTCGCTGTCCCTGTCCGACTTCGCCGGCCGGTTCCTGCCCGACGGGAGGCCCGCCGAATTGGGCGGCCTCGCGCCCGACCCGGCACGCGGGGACGGCGGGCCGCGGCCGCCCGCCGAGCGCGAATCGTTCGCCGGGAGCCGGCGGCCCGTCCGGGATCTGACGGAGCTGTTCAGCCTGGTGGAGGTGGGCGGCGTCATCTGGTTCGTGCCGGTGTCGATCGCGCGGCGGCACGCGCGTCCCGGCATCGCCTACCGGCCCGTCGTCGACCTCCCGCCGGCGGAGTTCTCCATCGCCTGGCCGCAGGACTGCCGCTCACCGGCCGTCGCCGCGTTCGTCCGGGCGGCCACCGCCGTCGCGGCCGCCGCGCAGCCCGTGCTCAGCGCACAGCCGCTGGACATAACGCAGCCCGTGGGTACCGGTCAGTGGGCGGACGCGGCCGGGGCGGCGCCCTCGCCGGGCTTGGCCAGGAGCGAGACGAACCCGGTGACGGTGCGCAGGTAGCGGCGGAGGTCCGCCGGGTCGTCGGCGTCGACGCCGGCGCTGTTCACGAAGACCAGCGACAGCACGATGCGGGTCAGCACGTCGATGAGGACCCGCACGTCGACCGGCGGCAGCTCGCCCCGGTCAATCTTGTCCTGGACGACCGGCGCGGCGAGGGCGGTGACCCGGGCGACGGTGATGTCGGCCTGGACCGTGAACCACGGCAGCACCATGTCGGGGACGTCCCGGACGGCGGCCGACAGCAGCGGGTGCGCGCGGGCCCGGCCGATGAGGAAGGCCAGCAGGTCCGAGACGTAGTCGGCGTCCCAGCGCGCGGCGTCGATGATCGGCACGGCCTCGGCGAGGTAGGCGGTGAGCTCGCGCTCGATCAGCGCTTCCTTGATCTCGTCGAGGGTGCCGCCGTACTTGTACAGCGTCGGCCGCGACACCCCGGCGCGGCGCGCGATCGCCGACAGCATCCGGTTGGAGCTGAACCCGCCCTCGGTCAGGCACGCGGCGGCGGCGTCGAGGATGCGGGCGTGGATGTCCCCGTCCTGCATCGGCATGCGCCGATTCTATGACGGGTCCCACAGCCGGGGCCCATTGACCCGGTAAGCGGTCACTGTTTACAGTTCATATAGGAAGTGTAAACGATCTAGGAGGTCCCCGATGGCACAGGTGACCGAGTACCGCGAGTTCCTGCGGACCCTCTCCAACGGGTCCGTCCACCGCCGGTTCGACCCCTATCTCGACATCGACTGGGACTCCCCGGAGTTCGAAATCGACGCCTCCGACCCGCGCTGGATGCTGCCCGACTGCGACCCGCTCGGCGCGCACCCCTGGTACAAGGCCCAGCCGGACGAGAAGAAGATCGCGATCGGGCTGTGGCGCACCGCCAACATGCAGAAGGTCGGGCTGAGCTTCGAGAGCATCCTGATCCGCGGGATGATGCAGTACGCGATGAAGCTGCCGAACGGCTCCCCGGAGTTCCGGTACTGCCTCCACGAGATGTCGGAGGAGTGCAACCACATCCAGATGTTCCAGGAGCTGGTCAACCGCACCGGCGTGGACGCCCCGGGCATGAAGGCGCCCTACCGGGCGACCTCCTCGCTCTGGCATCTGGCCGCCTACGCCCCGGTGCTGTTCTTCATCGGCATCCTCGCCGGCGAGGAGCCCATCGACCACTTCCAGAAGGACGTCATCCGGGACGGCGCCGCGCGCCCGCCCGCGCTGCTGCGCACCATGGAGATCCACATCGCCGAGGAGGCGCGGCACATCTCCTTCGCGCACCGGTTCCTCAACGAGCACGTGGCGCGGCAGAACAGGGTCGGCAAGGGCGTCACCTCGATCGCCTACCCGCTGGTCATGCGCTGGCTCGCCGGCGCGATCATGGCGCCGCCGCGGCAGTTCGCCAAGGAGTTCGACATCCCGCGCAAGGTGATGCGCGAGGCGTTCTGGCAGAGCGAGGAGTCCAAGGCGATCCTGCGCGGCTACTTCGGCGACGTGCGGATGCTCGCCGAGGAGCTCGGCCTGATGAACCCCGCCGCCCGGAAGGTCTGGAAGGCCTGCGGCATCGACGGCAAGCCGTCCCGCTACCGCGGCGAACCGCACCGCCAGGCGCACGCCGCCTGAGCCGCGCCGCCTGACCCGTTAAGGAAACACCCCCGCCATGCCCCACGTGGTCACGCAGTCCTGCTGCGGCGACGCGTCCTGCGTCTACGCCTGCCCGGTGAACTGCATCCATCCCACCCCGGACGAGCCGGACTTCCTCACGTCCGACATGCTCTACATCGACCCGGTCGCCTGCGTCGACTGCGGCGCCTGCGTGAGCGCGTGCCCGGTGGACGCGATCGTCCCGCACGACCGGCTGGCGGAGTCGCAGGAGCCGTTCGTGCCGATCAACGCGGCGTTCTACGCGGACGGCCGGCCGCGGCCGCTGCTGGCGCCGCACGTCCCGCCGCTGACCGTGCCGCAGGGGCGCGAGCCGCTGGACGTGGCGATCGTCGGGACGGGACCGGCCGCGATGTACGCGGCGGACGAGCTGCTCACCGTCCCGGGCGCGCGGGTCACGATGTACGAGCGGCTGTCCGCCCCGTACGGGCTGGCGCGCACCGGCGTCGCCCCCGACCACGTGAAGACCCGCCAGGTCAGCGAGCTGTTCGACCGGATCGTGGCGCAGGACGGGCTGCGGATCGTCTACGGCACGCAGGTCGGCCGGGACGTGACGCACCAGCAGCTCCTCGACCGGCATCACGCGGTGGTCTACGCGGTCGGCGCGTCCGCGGACCGGCGCCTCGACGTCCCGGGCCGCGACCTGCCCGGCGCCGCGACCGCCACCGAGTTCGTCGCCTGGTACAACGGCCACCCGGACTTCACCGACCGCCGCTTCGACCTATCGCACGAGCGCGCCGTCATCGTCGGCAACGGCAACGTCGCGCTCGACGTCGCCCGCATCCTGACCGCCGATCCCGAGCGGCTGGCGGGCACCAGCATCGCCCCCTACGCCCTGGAGGCGCTGCGGCACAGCCGGGTCGAGGAGGTCGTGATCGTCGCCCGGCGCGGCATCGCCCACTCGGCGTTCACGGTGCCGGAACTCGTCGGGCTCATGCAGACGCCGGGCATCGACCTCGTGCTCGACTCCGCCGACCTGGACCTGGAGAGCGGCGCCGCCGACCCCACGACCTCACAGAAGATCCGGCTGCTGCGCGAGCTGGCCGGACGACCCGCCTCGGGCGAGGGGAGGCGGATCGTCCTGCGGTATCTGGCGTCGCCGCTCGCCATCACCGGCGGCGACCGAGTGGAAGGCGTCGAGCTGGCCCGCAACGCCTACGTCCCCGGCTCCGGCGATCGTGTCGAGCCGACGGGCGAGCGCGAGACGCTCGACGCCGGCCTGGTGCTCAGCTCGATCGGGTACCGCGGCACCGCCGTCCCCGGCGTCCCGTTCGACGAGGCCCGCGCCGTCATGCCGAACGCGGGCGGCCGCGTCCTCACCGAACCGGACGGCGCCGTCCTGCCCGGCGTGTACGCGACCGGCTGGATCAAGCGCGGCCCGACGGGCTTCATCGGCACGAACAAGCAGGACGCCATGGAGACCGTCCGCCACGTGGTGGACGACTACGCCGCGGGCCGCCTGTCCGCACCCCGCACCACCCTCGTCTGAGCCTCGAACCGGCCGAAAGTACGGAAAGGACGTCCGCGGGTCGTGCTCCCGGCCGGTTGGCGTTACGGCCGGAGGGTGAAGAAGGTCTTGACGCGGCGCTCGTGGTAGGCGAGGTCGTCCCCGTCGTGCACCGCGCCCCGCCGCCGGGCGTGCTCGAAGTAGGCGGCGGACGCCACTTCCAGCTCGGGCGCTCCGACGACGGCCTCGTCTCAGTCCAGGACCGCCACCAGCCGGCCGTCCCGGGCCAGGGTGTTGCCGGTGTAGAAGTCCCCGTGCAGGGGGTGGCGCACGCGGTTCCGGCGGTGGAAGGCGGCGAGCCGGCGGTCCAGCTCCAGATCGGCCAGCGCGGGGACGCCGTGCGGGCGCTCCCCGTACAGCCCGGTCTCCAGGAACGAGGGCGTGCGCGCAACGGGGCGACCACCTCCGGCAGGCCGGCGGCGGCATGCGCGGCGATCCCGTGACACCACTCGGTCTCGGCGTTCGTGCGGCCGGCGGGACCGACGCGCACGACGACGTCGCCGAGCCGGTACGCCGCCGACTCCTCTCCGCCGTACAGTCGCATCGGTTCGCCGTCGGCGGGCTGTCCCCAGACGTCGTGGATCGCGCGCCGCACGGCGGCGGTCAGCGGCGTGTCGATGAACCGCATCACGCCCTCCTTTCCAACATCCGGTGGTGCAGGAGGGTGGTGGCGATGGTGACCTGGACCGGGTCCAGCGCCGTTTCGCCGTCTTCGACGTCCCACAACGCGTTCTGCAGGACGCGGCCGAGCGTCCACCCGGCCGCCCGCCGCCGGTCCAGGCCGAGGGCCTCGGTCAGCAGGTCGAAGCGGCGGAGCACCGCGCGGGGGACGTCACCGGCCGCCACGAGCTCCTCCCACCGGTTGTCCAGTGCGGGCAGCAGGTCGAAGCCGGGATCGCCGGCGAGGGGCTTGGGATCGATGGCCAGCCAGGGCTCCCGCTCTGCGGCGAGGACGTTGTCGTAGTGCAGGTCCCAGTGCAGCAGCCGGTCGCCGGGCTCGCCGATCAGCTCGGCCACGGCGGACGCGCAGGTCCGCACCAGGCGCCGATCGGCGGGGTCCGCCAGCGCGGGCACGGCGTGCGGCACCGCGCCGAGTATGGCGGCGGCGATGTCGGCGAGGCGGCGCAGGCCGTCCGGCGCGGGCACCGCGACCAGGCGCACCAGCAGCCCGGCCAGGATCTCCAGGGCCGTGCTGTCGTCGGCCACCGACGACAGCGGCCGGGCCCCGTCGAGGCGCTCCAGGAGCATCGTTCCGGTGCCGGGGTCGTGGTCGAGGAGGCGGACCGCCCCGTCGCCGTTCCACACGCGCAGGCCGACGGGCTCGCTGGCGTGCTCGTCGGTGACCGGCTGGAGCTTGAGGGCGGCCCGCGTGCCGTCCGCCCGGGTCACCGGCAGGACGAGCGAAGCCAAGCCGTGCCATCCGGGACCGTCCGGCCGCAGCGCCCAGCGGTCCAGGAAATCGGCGGCCAGGCCGGGCAGCGCCGCGATCCAGGCACGGCCGGACGCACTGCCGTGCTTGGCGTGCGAGGCAGCCAGCGCCTCGGGGACGTCGATGCGGATCGACGTGCTCATGGTGAAGGTCTCCTTCGTGGATTCGGATGTCGATCGGCACGAAGGAGTCGGCGGCGGCGCCCGGCTTCCGGGCAGGGGTCAACGCATGCCCCGAGCGTAACGGCCGCCGCGGTGAACGCGGTCAGCCCCGGGCCGGCAGGACGGCGCGGGCGATGGCGTCGCGTTCGGCCGCTTCGCGTTCGGCGGCCTCCTGCTCGGCGGCCACGCGCCGGTCGTAGGCGGCGGTCACCGCCGCGATGGCGTTCTGGTGCTCCTCCGTCCAGCCGACCAGGGCGCGGATGGTGCTGTGCAGGGTCGCGCCCATCGGCGTCAGCGCGTAGTCCACCCGGGGCGGGACCGTCGGGTGGACCGTCCGGCTCACCAGCCCGTCGCGCTCCAGATGCCGCAGCGTGCGGGTCAGCATCCGCTGGCTGACCCCGTCGATCGCGCGCCGCAGTTCGGTAAAGCGCAGGCTCCGCTTGTCCAGCAGTGCGATCACCAGGAGCGACCACTTGTCGGCGATGCGGTCGAGGATCTGCCGTACCTCGCAGTCCGCGCGCTGGTCCCACTGGAGAACGTCGTCGTCGACGCCGGTATCCGCGCAGTAACCGAGGGACTTGAGAGTGCCGTCTTCCATGGTCACCGATGGTGCCCGAGGATTCTGCCGGTAACAAGAGGGAACCGGCGGGCACTCGGGGAACCGCCCTGGGACGCGGTTCCCGACGAGGGGGTCGAGCACCGATGTCCAATTCCGTCACCGGATCCGGCGGGCGCCTGACGGGCCGCTCATGGGGCGTGCTCCTGGTGCTGTGCGGCGCGATCTTCCTGGAGGGGATCGACGTGGCGATGCTGAACGTGGCGCTCCCGTCGATCCGGGCCGACCTCGGGCTGTCCACCGGGATGCTCAGCGGCGTCGTCAGCGCCTACGTGCTGGGCTACGGCGGGTTCATGCTGCTGGGCGGGCGCGCCGCCGACCTGCTGGGCCACCGCCGGATGTTCGTGCTGTGGCTGGCGGTCTTCCTGGTCTTCTCCGGGCTCGGCGGCCTCGCCACCGAAGGCTGGACGCTGCTGCTCGCCCGGTTCGTCACGGGGGTCGCGGCCGCGTTCATGGCGCCCGCCGGGCTGGCGCTGGTCACGTCCGCCTTCCCGGAGGGGCCGGCGCGCACCAGGGCCCTCGGCGTGTACGCGGGGACGGCGGCGGGCGGCTTCTCGCTGGGCGTCGTCGCGGGCGGCGCGCTCACCTCGATCGGCTGGCGCTGGGTGTTCTTCGCCCCGGTCGTCGTCTCGGCGCTGATCCTGGTGGCGGCGCTCGTCCTCGTCCGCGACG
This sequence comes from Actinomadura napierensis, assembly GCF_039529375.1. NCBI lineage: Bacteria > Bacillati > Actinomycetota > Actinomycetes > Streptosporangiales > Thermomonosporaceae > Actinomadura > Actinomadura napierensis. The sequence goes on along the minus strand of NZ_BAAAMR010000016.1, from coordinate 83,514 downwards.
CGGGCGGCGAGCGCACCTCGGACGGCTTCGACCTGGCGGGGGCGTTCACCCTGACCGGAGCGATGCTGCTGCTGGTGTACGGGGTCGTCCGGCTGGAGCGCGCCGGCGACGGGCCCTTCCTGACCGCCGGCGTGTTCGCCGCCGCACTGGTGCTGCTGCGGCTGTTCACCCGCGTCGAGCGCCGCTCCCCGTTCCCGCTGGTGCGCCCGGGCATCCTGCGGACGGCCCCGCTCGTCCGGGTGAACGCGGCCGCGCTGCTGTTCCTGGCCGCGTTCGCGGGCTTCCAGTTCCTGGCCACCCTGTACTTCCAGGAACTGCGCGGCTGGAGCACGATGCAGACCGGCCTGGCCATGCTGGTCATCGGGACGGACACGGTCCTCGCCCCCGTCCTCACGCCGCGCCTGGTGAACCGGTTCGGCAACACTCGCGTGCTGTTCGCCGGCATCGTGCTCGCGGCGGTCGCGTACGCGCTGTTCCTGCCCGTCGGGATGGACTGGACCTACGCCGCCATGCTCCCGGCGCTGTGCCTGCTCGGCCTGTCCTTCTCCCTGGCGTACGGGCCGCTGACCATGGCCGCCACCGACGGCGTCGCCGAGGACGAGCACGGCCTGGCGGGCGGACTGCTGTACACCTCCATGCAGTTCGGCGCGGCGCTCGGGCTGTCGGCCGTGACCGCCGTCGACGTCGCCGCGGGCGGGGGACTGGGCGGCCTGCGCGCGGCGCTGATCGTCCCCGTCGCGGCGGCGGCGCTCGGCGCGGCCGTCATCGCGTCGGGCCTCCGCACGCGCGCCGGGCGGAACGGCACGCCGCCGGACGCGACGGCCCCGGCCGAGTCCGCCACGTCCGCGACGCCCGCCGCCTGAGCCGAAGAATGAAGTGGGATGAACGGGGCATCTGTTGTCGCGGGACAACGGCCCGGCGCCCGAGCCGGGCCGATGGCGATGAGGAGTGACGGACATGAGCCTCTTGCAGCGGTTCTCACGCGCCCGGGCGGGACGCCGGACCAGGGCCGCCGAGCGGCGCCGCACGCCGAGCTTCCGCGAGATGCGCGCGCAGATGCGCACCGAGAAGGCCGAGGCCGATCTTCTCGCGACCGAGGAGCGCATCCACCTGGAGGCCTCCCGCATCCGCCGCGGCCGCTGACCCCCTCCCTCCGAACCGCGCGGCCGGGAGTACGGGGGGCTCTCCCGGCCGCGCGGCGACTCGTTCACCGGCGGGACCGCGCCTCGGCGATGATCTGGACGAGGTCGCCCGGGTCGGACGCGCTGACCAGGCGCCATCGGGTGCCGCCGGGAAGCAGCGCCCACCACTCGCCCGTGTAGGCGCCCCACCAGCAGACGACGTCCGGGAAGCGCTGCTGCAGCTCGGTGATGATCGCCGCGTGATCCAGCCGCATCGGCGGGCGTAGACCACTCCGGGGGTGCTGGTGATGCGTCCGGGCGGCCTGGATGGCCGTCACGTACGGGACGAGAATCCGGGCGATCTTCTCCGCGGCCTGGGAGGGCTTGGTGTGCGGGGCCAGGTCCTCGCCCATGCTGGAGCGGTACCACCACGTGCCGGCCTCGGCTCCAGGCGCGAGTGCGATGCTCTCCCCAAGGTGCGGCACGTCCCGATCGAAGACGTGGAGAGTCGGCTGCGCTCCCTTGTAGGTAGGTATGGCCGTCCAACCCTCAAGGACGAGTTCCCTAGCGAGACGGTCAAGCGCGTCCGTTATGTGTGAATCGGGAGCGGCGCCATTGCCGGGCTCGATTTCGTCCGACGCCATTACCATTGCACCGCCTCACTGGGCTCGGACGCCGTTCTGTTGGCCGCGCGCATGCGTTCGGTGTCCAACGCCTTGCGAAGTTCCTCCGCACTGCTGCGAACAACGGTCGGGTATAGGCCCGCCCTAGGGTCGTGTAGCGTCGCCACCCAGTCGCCTAGTAGGCCGTCATGGCGTGTCGCACGCCAGATCCGGTGTCCCTGATAGTCCGCGCGCAGCCGGGCCAACGCCTGGTCGGCGGGGTCGACGGGCGTATCCATGATCGCCTGACTTTCTGCTCCGATTTCTCTCCGTAACCGCTCCCCATCTTGCTGTGATCGGGTTATGGTCGGGAAGGGCGAGAAGCCCAAAGCCAGAAAACCCCCGGCGGACGGTTGGAAAATCGCCGCCTTTTCGGATCTTGGAGCGTGCCATGCCTCGCCGCCCCCGCGACCCCGGCGTCCCCTCGTCCCCGACCGAATACTTCGGCACCGAGTTGCGGGCCTATCGCGAAGCGGCCGGCCTCTCCCGCCCCGAACTCGCCGAAAAGCTCGGATACACCCCGCAACGGATCGGGCAGGTCGAGTCAGGCCAGAACGGACCCTCCGAGGACTTCGCCAAGGACTGCGACACCTGCTTCGGCACCAACGGCGCCTTCCACCGCATCTGGGAGTGGATGCAGCGCTTCGGCCGCCTCGCCGTCCTCCCGCCCGGCTTCCCCGACTTCATCGAACGAGAGCGCGAGGCCGAGGTGATGCACATCTTCGAAACGATGGTCATCACCGGCCTCCTCCAAACCCCCGAGTACGCCTACGAGGTACTCATAGAAGGCAGGACGTCCGAGCAGGCCAAGCAGTTGGTCGCAACCCGAATGGAGCGGCAGTCGGTTCTCGAGCGTGAGAATCCGCCGCACTTGGTTGTCGTTCTTGATGAGGCTGCCATCCGGCGTCCCATCGGGAATGTCGATGTGATGAGAGGGCAGATACAACACCTCATCGACATGGCGCAGCGACACCACATCATGCTGCAAATCGTCCCAAGCGACAGGGGCTCGTACGCTGGCCTTCCTGGTGCCTTCATGGTCCTGAGCTTTGCCTATGATTCCGACATAGTTCATGTCGGTGGCTACCTGGGTGCACAGTTGATCGATCACGTCGACGCTGTCAGAACATATGGGCTACAGTTCGATTTGATCAGAGGTGCGGCGAAGTCTGCCGATGAGTCCCTGGAGTTGCTCCAGGCGATCCTGGAGAGCCTATGAGCACGCTGGCCCTCTCGACTGTCCGCTGGCGTAAGAGCAGTCACAGCGACTCATCTGGCGCAGAGTGCGTGGAGGTTGCATTCGTGAACCCTGCTTCCCTTCAGTGGCGTAAAAGCCGGAACAGCGACAACACCGGTGGGGCGTGTGTCGAGGTGGCGGACCTGGCGTCGGCGGTGGCGGTGCGGGACTCGAAGGACCCGGACGGGCCGAAGCTGGTGTTCGGAGCGTCCGCCTGGTCCGCGTTCGCGAGCCGAGCCAAGGCCGGACACCTCGACCTGACCTGACCCGCCCCAGACCAACCGAGAGCCCCGGCCGTCGTCCCGACGACCGGGGCTCTCCGCATCTCCACCCACCCCGCGCTTCGTTGAGTTGCGGCGAGTCGTCGTTACGAGGCGTCCCATAACGACGACTCGCCGCAACTCAACGTGGGGTCGCCGACGGGGCTGGTCGTGGGGGTCAACGTCGGCGTTGTTGGGCGAGGGCTTTCCGAACGCGGTTCACCACGATGCGGGGGCTGCGGAAGAGCCCGTCCTTGTTGACACGGATGACGATCCAGCCGTCGTCGATCAGGCGGCCGTCACGTTCGATGTCGTGGCTGTACTGACCGTGGTCCTGCTGGTGGTGAAGGCCCTCGTACTCGATGGCTATCTTCACTGCGGGGTAGGAGAGGTCGGGACGCGCCAGCCACACACCCCAGTCGTTGAAGACGTCCTGGTTGGCGACGGGGCGCGGAAGGTTCGCGTCGACGATGAGCATCCGCAGCCTTGTCTCCGCGGGGGAATCGCTGCGCGGCTCCAGGTGCGGCATCGCGAACCTGGCCTTCCTGACCCCGCGGCGCCGGTAGCAGTCCTGCAGGAACTTGTTGAGCCGCTCCCTCGTGCAGAGCCGGTGCCGCAGCATGTGGTCGCCGGCGATGATCAGGTCGATGCGGCGTACGGACGCCGCCAGTTCGAGGAACAGCCGCTCGGGGCTGATGACGCGGCGTCCGTGCAGGTTGCGCAAGTGCTCCGCTGTGATGGTGTAGCTGTGGACCTTCAGCTCCCTGATCCGTGGCACGGTCGACGCGGTGGCGGGCACTGCGGCATGAACCCGCGCGTCCGTGTCCGGCACCGGGACGCCGTACAGGCGGGCGGCCGTCACTCCACAGAACACCGCGGTCGGCGGAAGCACCAGCGACGCGGCGTCGCAGCGGACGCGGACGCAATCGTCCAAGCTCGCCGGCACGTACACGTCGTGCAGTACATGCCGGTACTGCGCCGATCGCAGTTCCCTTTCGGTCACGCCCGCCTCGCGTGCCTCCGCGAAGCGAAATGGGCGATTACGTAGTGTATATGGAACATCACGGGGGGTCCTCACGGACCAGTCATAGCCGCACCCAACTCCGCCCGCCGACCTTGTGATCAGACCGCCCCCCACCCGTGTCCTTCCCGTTGAGTTGCGGCGAGTCGTCGTTATGCGGTCCGCCATAACGACGACTCGCCGCAACTCAACGAGTCCGGCGGGGGCAGGGGGTGGGGGTGGTGGTCAGCATGGGTGCCAGGTCTTGCCGCCGGGCGCGTAGCAGCGCGGCCCGTTGTAACCCGGATAGGCGCCGCCGCCGTTACCGCCGCCTGACTTCGACGGGGCTCGCCGGGGCTCCACCCTGGGCTTGGGTTTCGGCTTCGGCTTTGGCTTCGGGATCCCGACCGTCCACTTCTTCTTGCCTTGCAGCAGAACCACTCTGCTGCCGCTCGCGATGCCGGCCGCGCAGAGACTCACGCTGCCGGTGTCCCCCTGACCGGGGAGGACGCCCCAGTTGATGGTCAGGGTCCGCTTGATCGAGCGGATCTTGTGCCCCTGGGCGTCCATCAGGTCGAACGGGGAGGGGAATCGCGTGTACTCGCCGAACCCGACCGAGGTGGTGCCGCCATTGGTCACCTTCACGCGCGCGACCACGCAGTTGCGGCTGCTCGACTTCTTTCCCTTCACAGACGTCACCGTGTAGCTGAGGGCATCCGAGGTCGGGCCGGGCTTAGGAGAGCCGGGCGTCGCTGTGGGTGTCGTCACCGCGCCCACGTCCTCGCTCGGCGAGTCGTCGCCCCTGCTGGCCAGGCAGCCTGTGAAAAGCGCCAGCACGGCGCCGCCGGACGCGAACAACGCGAGCCGGTCCTTCGTGAGATTCACGGCGGGAGTGTAACGGTCCACGCGCGGCCGGCAGCGGCCGGTATGTCCTCTCTGACCTGCACTGGAGTGCTGCTCGGAGCGCGCCTTCGGCGTCTCTGCGGTCAGCGGTGGTGTTCGGCGATCGCCATCGTCCACTCGTAGAAGGCCGCGGGGTCGCCGAGTTCGGCTTGCAGGGCGGGGTCGATGACGGAGGCGTTGGCGGCGGTGAGGAGGTCGAAGAGGCCGAGATGGATCCATTCCCAGACCATGGCGCCGAAATTGTAGGCGAGCATGATCGGGGCGAGCCGCCGCCGGATGCCGGTGATCGCCTCTTGAGCGAATCCGGCTCCGTGCAGCCGGTCGATGGTGGCGCGTTCCTGGTCGGCGTCGATCCGGGTGTCGAGGAATGGTTCGAGCAGATCACCCCATGTGTCGGGGCGGGACACTCCGGCGATCCCGTGGCGGTGGCAGAACGCTTCTAGATCGGCTTTCTGGTCGTGCGGAAGGAAGAGGGTTTCGCCGCGCGCGGTCCGGATCTCGGGTCTGATGGCCTTCCAGTCGGCGTCACGGATCATGGCGGGCGTGAGCATTCCCATGGGATGGACCATGGCACCGCGAAAGCCGTAGCTCAGGAAAGAGATGTGGTCCTCGGCGAAGCGAACCTGCATCGGTTCAGGGTGGTCGTTCGCGGGCGCGGACGGTAGATGGACGCGCTGTGAGGTTCGCCGCTCCCGCTACCCGGGCGAGTGCGGCTGTCGGGGGCTCCGGGGCAGCACGTAGGGTGCCCTGGGTGGCACGTGGGAGGTCGGGCGGGATGGACGCGGCGCAGGCGATTTCCTTGGTGGCGGAGTGGATCCGGTCGCGCGGCCTGGACTACCCCACGGAGGGATTGGCGGCGGATCGGTTCGAGGCCGGCTGGAGCGTGTACGCGCCGGTGGACGTCGACGAGACCGACCCGATGGCCTTCCTGGACATGCCGGTCGGGCGGTCGGTGTTCCTGGTGGGCGACTCCGGCCGCATCGAGGAGGTCTCGTCGTCCATTCCCCCGCAACAGGCCGAAGAACGGTTCACCGCGCGGGAACGCGCCGCCCGATCGTCCGATGGCGGCATGAGGATCGTCGGTCCGATGCCCCATGATCCTTTGGCGGGCGACGATATCGACGTGGTCGCCGCCGAGGCGTCGATGCTGATCGAGCCGATCGTCCAGCAACTGGCTCTTCTCGGGCCGCCCGAATGGGAGTGGCTGTGGGCGGAGTTCGCCTTCACGGTCTCCGCTGAAATCGCCCACCTGCGCTTCTCGTCCTACCACCGGTCGGTCGTCGTCCCGGTGCCGGAGTCGGTGGCCGCGCTGGTCCGCGAGCAGCGGGGGATCGTGGCGATGATGCCGGCCGGGCCCTGGTGGCGGCTGCTGCTCACCGTCACCAACCGCGGTGAGACGACGGCGAACTACGACTACGGCGACGGCCCGTTCCCCTACGACCGACTGCTGGCGCCCGAGCATTACCGCAACGACCTGGAAGCTTATCCCCGGCCGAGCGTGCCGGCATGGCTCGCCCGGTACATCGACCGGCCCGGCCTGTGAGCGGGCGCGGCGTGCCCGTCACGATCGTGGACGCGTGCCGGCGGGACGGCCGGGGCGGCAGCCCCACCGCCGTCCTGGACGACGGGCCCTTCAGCGACGCCGAACGCCGCGCCGTCCCCGCGCTGATGGGCACCTCGCACGCCGTGTTCGTCTCCCCGGAGAACGACGGGCCCGCCGTCCCGGTGCGGTTCTTCACCACCGAGGGCGAACTGCCGGCCTGCGGCCACGGGACGGTCGCCGCCTTGGCCGTCCTCGCCGAACGCGCCGGTGGCGACGACCACCGGGCCGTCCTGCGCACTTCCCGGCGGACCTTCACCGGCCACTGCGTCCGGAACGCCTCCGGCCTCACGGCCGAGTTCGACCCCGGACCCGTGGACCTGCGCGAGCCCACGGCGCGCGAACGCGCCCTCGTCCTCCCCGCGCTCGGCATCGCACCCGGCGCCCTCGGCTCCGGCCTCCGCGTCGCGTCGGTCGGACGGCCCCGGATGCTCGTCCCCGTCACCACCCGCTCCGCCCTGACCGCCCTCGCCCCCGACCAGGACCGGCTCCGCGCCGCCTGCGACGAACTCGGCCTCCTCGGCGCCTACGTCCACACCCCGCCGACCGGCGAGGGCAGCCTCGCCGCCCGCCTGTTCGCCCCGTCCATCGGCGTCCCCGAGGACATCGCGAACGCCAACAGCACCGCATGCCTCGCCGCCCACCTGGCCGGACGGGGCATCACCGGCATCAGCGTCGACATGGGCGACGCCCTCGGCGCCCCGTCCACCATCACCGCCACCACCCGGCAGGGCCCGTCCGGCCCGGTGGTCCGCGTCGGCGGCACCGCCACGATCGAGCGGACCACCGTCCTCCCGCAGGCGTAAACGGGTGTGAGGCTACGAGTGGTCGCCACCGTCGACGGGACATCGCGGTCCTGCCGCGCGGATACGACACCATGCTGAGCAGGTTCACGCCGCCTCGGCGCGGTGCGCGACGCCGACCTCATCGTGGTGCTGAGCGAACCTTCCGCGGTAGGCGAAGCTTTCAGCGACGCGCCCCAGCCCCGTGATCCGCGGTCTCCGCCTGCGCGCGAGCGACGCCAGGCAGTAGAGCCGCAGGACGAGCGGCAGGAGCAGGAACGCCACCATGAACCCGTTGAGGCCGGGATCGTTCTGGGGCACGGGATCGCTGCCGTACCGGACGCCGGAGTAGACGGCGCCGACGATCACGCCGCCGATCATGAACGCCGCGTCGAAGGCGTCGATGAGCGCGCACTGCCACGCGTGGTACCTCGCCTCCCTGTCGCGGACGAGCAGCAGGAAAAGGCTGCTGAAGAAGGGCATGAAGTAGCAGGCCGCGAACAGGCCGAGCCCAGGAGGCCGGCCTGGCTCCGGGGCCGACCCGCGAGGCGGCGGCATCGCCGCAGGCGGCGGGGCGGCGTGCGGTGCCGGCGCGAAGGGCGGCCACGTGCCCGAGGCAGGGGCCGCGCCACCTGGCGCGCCGCCGGGAGCGTTGCCCGCCGGTCGGGGTCCGGTGCTCCCGCCGAGATGCAGGTCGACGTCCCGGAGCGCGGCTCGGGCACGGGACGAGACGTCGCGGCTGTCGTCGTCGGTCATCGCCTCGAGCTGCTCGCAGGCCGTCCGCCCGAGGGCGTCACCGGCCCGCGCGAGCCGCCGCAGCGCTTCGACGGCGCCGCCCCGCACGTCCGCGAGCGGGCTCGTGGCCGCCGACAGCAGGTCCGGCGGCAGGCTCGCCGGACGCGGGCCGCGAGGGCTCCTGGCGATCACCAGTTCGCCCTGCACGTCCAGGTACTTGGTCGGGTTCTGGTGCGGCGTGGCCGCCACGGTCGCCTCGTAGGCGTACTCGTAGAGCTCGTCGATGGAGACGAGGCCGTCCCCGTTCAGGTCGGCGTCGCCCGTCCGCAGCCCGCGGACGACGGCGCCGGTGAAGAGGGACGACGGCGCCGCGTCCGACGCGGCGGGGACCTGCGACAGGCGCCCGTCCGCCACCTCGAACGAGTACTCCAGCGCGGACGACGAGCAGATCACCGCGCGGCCGGACCCGCCGAGCCCTCCGGCGGGGTCCACCGCGCCGCCGCCCCGGTGCAGCAGGCCGCGGCTGAACGCCCCGCTGTAGCAGCAGTCGAGCAGCACGACGATGTTCCGTGACGGGCACTGCGCCACCTGCTCGCTGAGATAGGAGGCGGGCACGGCGGTGGAGTTCGGGCGGTCCAGCCGTGTCGCCGTCGTGGCGAAGAAGAGCCGGCCGCTCTCGTCCTTCCAGCCGTGGCACGAGAAATGGACGAGGAGGACGTCGGTGGAACGCGCGTCGGCGAAATGGTCTTCCAGCGCGGCCATGATTTCGTGCGCCGGCCGGTTCTCCATCGTGGACACGGTGAAGTCGCCGACGGCCGGGTCGGAAAGGACCGCGGAAAGGCTCGCCGCGTCCTGTGCGGGCGACCGGAGACCGTGCAGTTTCGGGTCGGTGTACCGGTCGGCGGTGATCAGGAGTGCTCGCCGGGGCCGGTGCCGCGGTCGCTCGTCAGCCATTCGATCAGCCGGTGTTCCTCTTCGCGGGTCGGATGGGAGAGTTCGAGGCTGCGGTCGTCCACGGTGATCTTGATGGTGCGGCCCTCGCGCGCGGCGAGCCAGGTGAACACCCCGGTGACGAAGGCGGCGGTCACCGAGCTCGACGCGAGCACCGTCGCGATCGTGCCGATCGCGGCCGCACCGCCCGACTTCGCGCCCGGCGGGGGCGCCGCCGTGAGCGGCAGGAGCGGCACGCCCCTTTCGCGGAGTTCCCGGCGCAGCCGGCGGCATATCTCATCGGTCCGGGCGGCGTCGGCGTATTGCTCGCCTATTTCCGTGATCGCGATTCCGGGCATCGTCCCCGTCTCATCGTTCGGCCGTAAATCGTGGTCGGTCCTTCTTGGGACGCGGCGCCGCGGGGCGCGGTGCACGGTCCGGTGTATCGATCCGGTGAACACCGGCGCGTAATAATCGCATTCCGGGCCATTTGGACATTGAGCTGGTTTCGGCTAGAATGTCCCGGTGACGAACCTACGTGAGCAGATAATCGCCGAGCTCGGCGTCAAGGCGTCCATTGTTCCGGGAGACGAGATCCGGCGGCGGGTCGGGTTTCTGAAGGACTACCTGCGGTCGACCCCCGGCAAGGGGTACGTGCTCGGGATCAGCGGCGGGCAGGACAGCACGCTCGCCGGCAGGTTGTGCCGGCTGGCGTGCGAGGAGCTGCGCGCCGAGGGCCACGAGGCCACATTCGTCGCGGTGCGGCTGCCCTACGGCGTGCAGGCCGACGAGGAGGACGCGAGGGTCGCGCTGGAGTTCATCCGGCCCGACCGGTCGATCGCGGTGAACGTCAAGCCGAGCGCGGACGCCGTCGCCGGCGAGGCGGCGGAGGGCCTGCGGGAGCTGCTGGACGGCGAGCCCCGGCTGCGGGACTTCGTGCGCGGCAACATCAAGGCCCGCGAACGCATGGTGATCCAGTACTCGATCGCCGGGCAGCTGAACCTGCTGGTGGTGGGCACCGACCACGCGGCGGAGGCGGTGACCGGCTTCTTCACCAAGTACGGCGACGGCGGCGTCGACCTCACCCCGCTGACCGGGCTGACCAAGCGCCAGGGCGCGGCGCTGCTGCGGGAGCTGGGCGCGCCGCCGAGCGTCTGGAAGAAGGTGCCGACCGCCGACCTCGAGGACGACCGGCCCGCGCTGCCCGACGAGGTGGCGCTCGGCCTGAAGTACGCCGAGATCGACGACTACCTCGAAGGCGTCGACGTCGCGCCGGAGGTGGCCGCGAAGGTGGAGTCGGTGTACCGCGCGACCCGGCACAAGCGGACCGTCCCCGTCACGCCGCTCGACGACTGGTGGCGCTGAGGCCCGTGCTCAGCGCGTCGGGGCGTTGATGAGGAACGAGACCGTACCGTGGTCGTCGAGGCGGACGTCGAGGACCTTGTCGTGCAGGTAGGCGGCGGCTGCGGAGTCGAGGAACAGCCGCGCCCCCTCCGCCTCGACGACCTCGTCGGTGGAGGCGGGACGCTCCGCCGGCGTCACGGCGAGGAGAGAGGCTTCGTCATCGAGCGGCGCTATGCGCATGCCCGCGCTGTCGGGCAGGTCCGGTCCGCAGGACAGGTGGCAGATGGCGCTGGCGGCCGTTCCCGTGACGATGAGCACAACGAACTCCTGAGCCTCGCTTGAACCAACCGGTGGTCATGACTGCCGTATTTTGTCTACCCCAGGGTCTGAGCACCGAATCCGTGACGCGCGCCACGGGTAAGGGAAGAGCCTGACCCGCGACAACCGGGGGAGAACATGAGCGAGCCGACGGCGGACGGCGGTATCGAGGGCGAGGGGCGCGGCGGCCGGCTCGAGGATCTCAGCCCCGACGACTTCGAATAGCGGCCGGCGGAACGGCCCGCGCCGGCGCATTCGCCGAGCGCGGCCATTGCGCCGACGTTCCGTGAACTCAACGTGAAAAGGAGCGGGCCGCTTGTCCTGCGACTATGCACGCGCCATTCAGGACGTCATCGAGGAATCCATCGCCCCGCGGGCGGACGAGGTGGACCGCGGCGGGGCCTTCTGCCGCGCCAACATCGACGCTCTCTCCGCCGCCGGGCTACTCGGCCTGATCAGCGCCGAGGACGCGGGAGGACGCGGCGAGGGGCTCGCCGCCGCCGCGCACGTGGTCGAGAGGCTCGCGGGCGCCTGCGGGTCGAGCGCGATGATCCTGCTCATGCACTACGCCGCCACGGCGGTGATCGAGACCCATGGGCCCAAGGACGTCCGGGAGGCCGTCGCCGCCGACGCACACCTCAGCACCCTCGCGTTCTCGGAGGCCGGGTCCCGCAGCCACTTCTGGGCACCGCTCGGCACGGCGATGCCGGAGGGCCGGGGCCGCATCCGGCTGGAGGCCGACAAGAGCTTTGTCACCTCGGCGGGCGAGGCCGACAGCTATGTCTGGTCGAGCCGTCCGCTCGCGGAGGACGGGCCGATGACGCTCTGGCTGGTGCCGCGCGACCGGGAGGGACTGAGCGTCCGCGGCGGGTTCGACGGCCTCGGGCTGCGCGGCAACGCGTCCAGCCCGGTGAAGGCCGACGGCGTGCTCGTCGACCGCGACGACATGCTCGGCCCGGACGGAGAAGGGCTGAACATCGCCCTCCAGACGGCGCTGCCGCACTTCCTGATCTTGAACGCGGCGTTCTCGCTCGGGCTCATGGAGGCGCTCACCGCCAGGGCAGCGGCACATCTCACCGGGACGAGGCTGGAGCACCTCGGTCAGACGCTGGCGGACCAGCCGATGCAGCGTGCGCAGTTCGCCGAACTGCGGATCCGCACCGACCAGGTCCGGGCGTTCCTGCTCGACGCGCTCGACGCGCTGGCCGGCGGCCGGGACGACGCGACGCTGCGCGTGCTGGAGGTCAAGGCCGTCGCCGCCGAAGCCGCGTCCGACGTAGCGGACGCGACCATGCGGCTGTGCGGCGGGTCGGCGTTCCGCAAGGAGTTCGGCGTCGAACGGCTGTTCCGCGACGCGCTCGCGGCCCGGGTGATGGCGCCGACCACGCAGGCACTGCACGACTTCGTGGCCCGGGCGAGCCTCGGCATGCCGCTCTTCTAGGGGGCACGGATGACGCTGGTGATGGGCGCCGTCGCCTACGACCCCAAGGTCGTCACGATCTGGGCGGGGTTCCGGGCCTGGTTCGCCCGGCAGGGCTTCGACTTCGACTTCGTCCTCTACTCCAACTACGAGCGGCAGGTCGACGACCTGGTCGCGGGCCGCATCGACGCCGCGTGGAACTCGCCGCTGGCGTGGGTCCGCGCCCGGCGCCTCGCCGGGGAAGAGGCCGTCCCGCTCGTCATGCGGGACACCGACCAGGACCTGACCTCGGTCGTCGTCGTCCGCGACGACTCCCCGTACAAGGACGTCGCCGACCTCAAGGGCGAGACGGTCGCGACCGGCGCGATCGACTCGCCGCAGGCCACGCTCCTTCCCCGCTCGCTGATCCGCGAGCGGGGGCTCCGGCCGGGCGGCGACGTCGCGATCCGGCGGTTCGACGCCGGCGCCGGCCTGCACGGCGACCACATCGGCGGCGAGCGGGACGCCGCCCGCGCGATGATGTCCGGCGACGTCGCGGCGGCCTGCATGGTCGACGCCAACCACCTGCTGTTCGTCCGGGAGGGCACGCTGCCGGCGGGCGGCACCCGCGTGATCGGCCGGACGCGTCCCTACGACCACTGCAACATGACCGCCACCGGCACGGGACCCGGAACGGAGCGGTTCCGCGACCTGCTGCTGTCGATGCGGGCGACCGACCCCGACGTCCGGACGCTCTTCGACCTCGAAGGGCTCACCGCCTGGCGGCCCGGCCGGACGAGCGGCTACGCGCCGCTGGAACGGGCCGTGGAGGAGGACGGCTTCTACGACGCTTCCGGCGCGATCACCGCGCCGGGCTACCGGCCTTGACCGACCCCGTCCTCGACCTCGAAGACCTCGGCTTCGAGAGCGGCGCGCACCTGCTCGTGCAACGGGCGCTCGGCGGCCTCTCTCCCGGCGCACGGCTCGGGATCAAGGGCCGCGACCCGCTCCTCGACCTGCACCTGCGCGCCTGGTGCCGTCCGCGCGGCCACACCGTGACGGCGGCGGACGGCCCCGTCCGCGCCTGGGTCGCCCCGGGCGGCCCGGACCGCTGGACGAACGCCGAGCGCGCCGGCGGCCCCCACGGCGTCGTCGGCGAGGCTCCCGCGCACTGGGGCCTGGCCGCCCGCGGCGCCCTCGTCGAACCGGGCGGCCCGGAACCGCCGTTCGACCTCGCCGAACGCGACCTGGTCTGGGCCGACATCGCCCCGGCCCTCTACGCGAGCGCCGCGTCCGCGCAGTGGGACCCGGCGACCGCCGTCCCGTGGGACGCCGAGTTCACCCTGCCGCCCGACATCGAACGGGCCGTCGTCCAGGTCATGACGTACCTGGTCGAGAACGAGCAGGCCGCCCTGGTCGTCCCGGCCCGGCTGCTCGCCCGCGTCCACCCGCACTTCCGCGAGGTCGTGCAGCTCCTGGCGGTCCAGGCCGCCGACGAGGCCCGGCACGTCGAGGTCTTCGCCCGCCGCGCGGCCCTCACCGGCGGGCCGCTCGGCACGTCCGCCGCCGGGGGCCGCGAGTCCCTCGCCACCCTGCTCACCGAGCCCGATTTCTCCCTGGCGTCCTTTCTCCTGTCGGTGCTGGGCGAGGGCAGCTTCCTGAACCTGCTCGCCTTCCTCGACCGGCACGCCCCTGACCCCGTCACCCGGCGGGCCGTCCGCCTCGCCCGGCAGGACGAGGCCCGCCACGTCGCGTTCGGCGTCGCGCACCTCCGGCACCGCTCCGAGGCCGACCCGCACCTCCGGTCGCGGCTGCGCGCCGCCGTCGAACGCCGCCACGACGCCCTCGCCGCGTCCACCGGCCTCAACCAGGACGTCTTCGACGCGCTGATCCTCCTCGCCGCCGGCGGCTGGTCACCGCAGGCCATCCGACGCGGCCACGCCGCGGTCCTTGACCTGCGTCACGAGATGGACGAAGGACGCCGTCGCCGCCTCGTCCACCTAGGCTTCCCCGACGACGAAGCCGCCGCCCTATCAGCCCTCCACACCCGCAACTTCATGTAGCCCGCCCGCACCGGGGCGCGGTGCTAGTTTGAAGAACACGGCGCCAGCACCCTTGAGAGGACCAGGAGAATCCCGATGACGGCGATGCCCGACGAGCCGCCGTTCGTTCGTGACGACCTGCGCGAGGCGTTCGCCGCGCTCGACGTGATGCCGGGCTTCCGTGCGGAACTGGTGGATGGAGAGATCATCGTGTCGCCGACGCCTGACGGCCAGCACGAGACCGTCGTCGTGGCCGTCGACGACTGGGTGCGCGATGTCCATGGTCTGCGCCTGCATCGCAATCTGACGCTGATCAGCCCGGAGGGGGAGTACGTCCCCGACGGGATCGCCGCCCCCAAGGGCGCTTTCGCCGGCCGGGAGTGGCACAGCAAGCCGGACGGCGTCGTCATGGTCCTGGAGGTGACCTCCGGCGGACGGCGGGACCGCAAGAGCGCCGAGCGCGACCGCGGACCCAAGCGCCGCGGGTACGCCGCCGCGGACATCCCCCTCTACCTGCTGATCGACCGCCTGGACGGCAAGGCGACGATCTTCTCCGAGCCGCGGGGCGATGACTACGCCCACAGCGTCTCCGTCGCCTTGGGCGAGGACCTGCCGGTCCCCGCCCCGCTCGAGGGCGTCCTTCCCACCCGCGACCTCTGAGCCGCCGGGCCTCGAACCGTCAGGCGACGCCGATCAGGATTATCAGGATGATCAGCAGGGCCGGGACGAGGGCGCCGATGATGGCGATCGGGCGGGACATCAGCGGCGGGCCCGGGTCGGCGGGGTGGCGGTGCGGGCTGCCGTCGGGCGGCGGCATCGGGGGAGCCAGGGAGGCGACCTTGCCGTGCCGGGTGAGGTTGATCAGGACGGTGACCGGCGTCGCGATGAAGGAGATGTAGCCCCACCAGCCGCCGATCAGGGTCTTGGCCGTCATGTCGCGGAACACCGCCAGGCCGCAGTCCCGGCAGAACGGGCCCTTGGTGTGCAGGAACGACATCATGAGGATCATGCCGCGATGGCCGCGGAAGGTGGTCTCGGCCGCCGGGACGCAGCCGCAGAAACGGCACTGGGGCCCGTAGTGGGAGGCCTGCTGCGCGCCGTAGGGCAAGGGCTGGGCGGGTGGAGCGCCGTACGGCGCCTGCTGCGGCGGCGGGCCGTACGGGGCCTGCTGCTGCGGCGGCGCGTACTGCTGCTGGCCGGCATAGGGCGCCTGCTGGGGGGCGCCGTAGGGAGAGCCGCCGTATCCGTACGGCGTTTGGTCCGATGGTGGCTGCACAGCCGCCGCCTCCGCTCTTCAGGGGGATCGGCTGA
Organism: Actinomadura napierensis; assembly: GCF_039529375.1. NCBI lineage: Bacteria > Bacillati > Actinomycetota > Actinomycetes > Streptosporangiales > Thermomonosporaceae > Actinomadura > Actinomadura napierensis. Next base: position 67,870 of record NZ_BAAAMR010000016.1, on the reverse strand, counting down.
TCTTGCCATGGGAACGCCGCCCGGGACGGCGATTCGCCGGTCCCGCGTCAGGACAGGGCGCGCCAGGTCTCGGTGAGGGTGTCGCGGAACTGGCCCACCTGCCGGGACGTCAGGTCGCGGATCATGTGCCGTTCGAGTTCGCGGATCGGGCCGGCGAGGTCGTCCAGCAGCGCGCGGCCGGCGGCGGTGAGCAGGATCAGCAGCTCGCGACGGTTGGCGGGGTTGCGCTCGCGGCGGACGAGGCCGCGCGTCTCCAGGGCGCGGACCATGTCGGCCATCGACTGGGCGGTGACGAACGAGTCGCGGGCGAGCTGGGCGGCCGACAGGCCGTCGTGCCGCTCCAGCACGGTGAGCGCCGTGTACTGCAGCGCGGTGATGCCGGCCGGCTTCACCAGTTCCTCCAGCCGCGACCGGACGAGCAGCTCCAGCCGCTTGACCAGGTAGAGCAGCGACGGCGGCGCCTTGCCGTCGGACGGCTCCGGCGGGCCGGCGGTCATCGGCTCTCCCTCGTCGCGGTGCACGGGCCCAGCGTAGGGCATTGACAGGAAACCTGTTGAATGTGAACACTGGCCATCAACAGGATTCCTGTCGATTGTGGGGAGCTATGGAACTGGACGGGAAGGTCGTCGTCGTCACCGGGAGCGGGCGCGGCCTCGGCCTCGCCTACGCCGAGGCCCTGGCGGCCGCCGGCGCCTCGGTCGTGGTCAACGACGTGGACCGGGACGCGGTCGACGCGGCGGTCGGCAAGATCACCGCGGCGGGCGGCACCGCGACCGGCGTGGTCGCTGCGGTCGGCGGCACCGAGGCCGCCGACGAGCTGGTCGGCACGGCCGTCCGGGAGTTCGGGCGGCTGGACGTGCTGGTCACCAACGCGGGCATCCTGCGCGACCGGGTGCTGTGGAAGATGACCGACGAGGACTTCGACGACGTCGTCCGGGTCCACCTGCGCGGCACCTTCACCTGCGCCCGCGCCGCGGCGGCGCGGATGCGCGAGCAGGGCACGGGCGGGCGGATCATCCTGATCTCGTCCCCGGCCGGGCAGCGCGGCAACTTCGGCCAGACCAACTACGCGGCGGCCAAGGCCGGCATCGCGGCGATGGCGCGCACCTGGGCGATGGAGCTGGCCCGGGCGGGTGTCACCGTGAACGCGGTCGTGCCGGTCGCGGCGACCGAGATGACCAAGACGATCCCCGCGTTCGGCCCGGTCATCGAGGAGTCCGAGCGCACGGGCGAGCCGCTGCCGGACTGGCTGCGCAAGGACGAGGGCCTCGGCACCGTCGAGGACGTCACCGGCCTGATCGCCTTCCTGGCCTCGGACGCGTCCAAGGACGTCACCGGGCAGGCGATCGGCATCGGCGGCGACCGGCTGGCGCTGTGGGCCCACCCGAAGGAGAAGGCGGTGGCGTTCGCCGACGGCGGCTGGAGCGCGGAGGCGATCGCCGAGCAGTGGAGCACGGGCGTGGGCGCCGAGCCCGAGACCTACGGCATGCCCGCGCCGAAGGCACCGGAGGGCTGACATGGCCGACCTGACGATCGACGTCGATGCGCTGACCGCCATCGACGTGCACACCCACGCGGAGGTCAGCAAGGACGGGCACGGCTCGCTGAGCCCGGAGCTGTTCGGCGCGTCCGAGGAGTACTTCAAGGCGCACGGGCACCGGCAGCCGACCATCGACGAGATGGCCGCGTACTACCGCGAACGGAGCATGGCGGCCGTCGTCTTCACCGTGGACGCCGAGCACGCCACGGGCTGGCCGCGCATCTCCAACGAGGAGGTCGCCGAGAGCTGCGCCGAGCACCCGGACGTCCTCATCCCGTTCGCCAGCATCGACCCGCACAAGGGGAAGGCGGGCGTGCGCGAGGCGCGGCGGCTCGTCGACCAGTACGGGGTGCGCGGGTTCAAGTTCCACCCGAGCATCCAGGGCTTCGCGCCCAACGACCCGATCGCCTATCCGCTGTACGAGGCGATCGAGGAGCTGGGCGTCCCGGCGCTGTTCCACACCGGGCAGACCGGCATCGGGGCGGGCGTCCCGGGCGGCGGCGGCATCCGGCTGAAGTACTCCAACCCGATGCTCGTGGACGACGTCGCGGTCGACTTCCCGGAGCTGCGGATCATCCTGGCGCACCCGTCCTTCCCCTGGCAGGACGAGGCCCTCGCGGTCGCCAACCACAAGCCGTACGTGTACATCGACCTGTCCGGGTGGTCGCCGAAGTACTTCCCGCCGCAGCTCGTCCGGTACGCCAACAGCCTGCTGAAGGACAAGGTGCTGTTCGGCTCGGACTACCCCGTCATCACCCCGGACCGCTGGCTCGCCGACTTCGCGAAGCTGGAGATCAAGCCCGAGGTCCGCCCGAAGATCCTCAAGGACAACGCCGCCCGGCTGCTCGGGCTCAGCAAGGAGAACGCATGATCACCGCCAACGGGCTCGACGAGATCAGGGCCCTGGCCGGCAAGGACCTCGGCCACAGCGCATGGCTCGACATCACCCAGGACCGGGTGAACACCTTCGCCGACGCCACCGACGACCACCAGTGGATCCACACCGACCCCGAGAAGGCCAAGGACGGCCCGTTCGGCGCCGCCATCGCGCACGGCTACCTGACGCTGTCGCTGGTCATCCCGCTGTTCAACGACCTGCTCGGCATCCAGGGCACGAAGATGAGCATCAACTACGGTCTGGAGAAGGTCCGCTTCCCCAGCCCCGTCAAGGTCGGCGCCCGGATCCGGCTCGCCGGGAAGGTCGCCGAGGTGACCGACGTCGCGGGTAACGGCGTGCAGATGGTGTGCGACTTCACCGTTGAGATCGACGGCGAGGCCAAGCCCGCCTGCGTCGCCCAGGCCGTCTACCGCCACTACGCCTGACCCGCCCCACCCGCCTGGACGACCGCGCGGCCGGCCCGCCTGGTCGACCGCGCGGCCGGCCGTCCGCACACGCTGCTCAGCAAGAGGAGTGAAACACCGTGCTCAACGCAGGACTCGGGGGATGGCCGGCCAGGCGGGCCGTGATGTCGCCCGGTCGCACCGCCTTCGTCTACCAGGACCGGCGCACGACGTTCGGGGAGGTGCACGACCGGACGGCCCGGCTCGCCGGCCGGCTGCGCGCCGCCGGCGTCGGCAAGGGCGACCGGGTCGCCTACCTCGGGCCGAACCATCCGGCGTTCGCCGAGACGATGTTCGCGGCGCACGTACTCGGCGCCGTCTTCGTCCCGCTGAACTTCCGGCTGGCGGCGCCGGAGATCGACTACATGCTCGGCCACAGCGGCGCGTCCGTGCTGGTCTACGCGCCCGAGTGCGAGCCGGTCGTCCGTGCGGCCGAGCAGACGCCGGGCACCGTCGTGGCGGTCGGCGAGCCCGCCGACGGCGAACTCGCCTACGAGGAGTGGATCGCGTCCGGCGATGCGACCCCGATCGACACCGAGGTCACCCTCGACGACGTGGCGTGCATCCTCTACACCTCCGGCACCACTGGACGTCCCAAGGGCGCGATGCTCACCCACGGGAACCTGGTGTGGAACTGCTACAACCTCCTCGTCGGCGTGGACGTCGCCGGTGACGAGGTGACCCTGGTCAGCGCGCCGCTGTTCCACGTGGCGGCGCTCAACCAGTGCCTGCTGCCGACGTTCCTCAAGGGCGGATGCTCGGTCATCATGCCGTCGTGGGACGTCGACGCGTGCCTCGACCTCATCGCGCAGCACCGCGTCACCTGGATGTTCGGTGTCACCGCGATGTTCGCCGCGCTCGCGCAGTCGCCGCGCTGGGACGGCGCGGACCTGTCGTCCGTCCGCAGCCTGATGTCCGGCGGGGCGCCCGTGCCCCCCTCGCTCATCCACACCTACCAGGAGCGCGGCCTCGTCTTCTGCCAGGGCTACGGCCTCACCGAGACCGCGCCGGGCGCGACGTTCCTCGAAGCGGCCGAGAGCGAGCGCAAGGCCGGGTCGGCGGGGGTGCCGGTGTTCTTCGCCGGCGTCCGGTGCGTCCGCCCCGACCTGACGGACGTGGAGCCCGGCGAGCCCGGCGAGGTCATCATCAAGGGGCCGAACGTGACGCCGGGCTACTGGAACGCCCCGGACGCCACCGCGTCCGCGTTCACCGACGACGGCTGGTTCCGCTCCGGCGACATCGCCCACGTCGATTCCGAGGGCTACTTCTACATCGTCGACCGGGTGAAGGACATGTTCATCTCCGGCGGCGAGAACGTCTACCCCGCCGAGGTCGAGGCGGCGGTCTTCGAGCATCCGGCCGTCGCCGAGGTCGCGGTGATCGGCGTGCCGGACGCCAAGTGGGGCGAGGTGGGCCGCGCGTTCGTGGTCACCGCGCCCGGCGCCGCCCTCGACCTCGCCGACCTGCGGACGTTCCTGGCCGGTCGGCTCGCCAAGTACAAGGTCCCCGTGTACCTGGACGTGGTCGACGACCTGCCCCGCACCGGCTCGAACAAGGTCCAGAAGGCCCGCCTCCGCGACCGCCCCCTCCCACCCGCCGCCCGTTGAGTTGCGGCGAGTCGTCGTTATGCGGCCGTCCATAACGACGACTCGCCGCAACTCAACGAAGGGCGTCGGAGATGGGTTTGGCGCCGCCGTGGGCGGTGTAGCCGCCGTCGACCGGGATCTCGGCGCCGCTGATGTAGGACGCCTCGTCGGAGATGAGGAACACGACGAGCGGGGCGACCTCGTCGACGGTGCCGGGCCGCCCGAGCGGCGTCTGCGCGTTGTTCGCCTCGCGGAACGCCGCCGGGGCGGACGCGGTCATCGGCGTCTCGATGAACCCGGGGTGGACGGTGTTGACGCGGATCCCGGCGCGTCCCAGCTCCGTGCACGCCGTCGCCGACAGCCCGCGCAGCGCCCACTTGCTGGCGGTGTAGGCGACCGGGTAGTGGCCGGTCAGCCCGGCGGCGGACCCGACGTTGACGATCGACGACCCGGGCGGCATCAGCGGCGCGAGGTGCTGGACGCCCAGCAGCGCGCCGGTGACGTTGACGCGGTGCACCCGCTCCCAGTCGGCGACGGTGACCTCGCCGAGGCGGGCCCGCCAGGTGACGCCCGCGTTGTTGACCAGGCCGTCCACGCGGCCATGGGTCTGGCGGAGCCAGGCGGCGAGATCTGCCCAGCCGGTTTCGGACGTCACGTCGAGCCGCCGGTAGGCGACGCCGTCCGGAAGGCCGGCGGGCGCGTCGTCCGCGAGGTCGGTGGCGATGACCGCAGCGCCCTCGCGGGCCAGGGCGGCGGCCTCCGCCGCGCCCTGGCCCTGCGCGGCGCCGGTCACCACGACGACCTTCCCGGCGACCCGGCTCACGGGCGTTCCCGGGTCCGCTTGCGGGCGCGCGGGACCGGGACGGGTGCGGCCCCCGGGACGATCGTGTTGGAGACCGTGCCGATGCCCTCGACGGTGAGCGCGACGGTGTCGCCCGGCTGCAGTGGCGGCGGCTTCTGCTCGCCGCCGCGCCCCCACAGTTCGGCGAGGCAGCCGCCGTTGCCGCAGGTCCCCGAACCCAGGACGTCGCCGGGACGCAGCCGGGCGCCGCGCGAGGCGTAGGCGACGAGGTCGTCGAACGGCCAGCCCATGTTGGACAGCAGGTCGCGGCCGACGACCTCGCCGTTGACCTCGGCGGTCAGGCCGAGCCGCAGGAACCCGTCCGCGTCGCGGTAGGGCTCCAACTCGTCGGCGGTGACCAGCCACGGCCCGAGCGTTGTGGCGAAGTCCTTGCCCTTGCAGGGCCCGAGCCCGACCTGCATCTCGCGGGACTGCAGGTCGCGCGCCGACCAGTCGTTGAAGATCGTGTAACCGAAGACGTGTTCGCGCGCCTGCTCGGGGGACAGGTCGGCGCCCGCGCGCCCGATGACCGCCGCGACCTCCAGCTCGAAGTCGAGGGCCTGGCAGCCGGGCGGCAGCGGGACGTCGTCGTGCGCGCCGACCATGGCGTGCGGGTTGGAGAAGTAGAACGTCGGCGCGTCGTACCAGGCGTCCGGGACGCCGGACACGCCGTCCACGGCCTTCCGCACGCCCTCGACGTGCTCCTCGAACGCGACGAAGTCCCGCACGGACGGCGGCTCGATCGGCGGCAGCAGCCGGACGTCCGCCAGCGGCACGGCCGGCCCCGTCCCCGGAACCGAACCGGAGGCGATGACGTCGAGCAGGTCGGTGCCGTCCGGGAACGGCAGGACCCGGTCGTCTTCCACGGCGCCGCAGCGGCGGACGCCCTGGTGCAGGTAGGTGGCGAGTCGCATGGGGCTCCTAGCGGGTCAGACCGGCGGGGCGACGAACACGCCCCGGTCGGGGTCGTTGAACGACTCCTTGGCGATGAGCTCGTTCATCGGGTTGGCGGTGCCCCACTGGTCGGTGACGTCGGGGTCGGAGAAGTCGTACAGGTGCGGGTGCCAGGCGTCCTCGTCGAGGGTCTCCAGCTCGGTCGTGTACTCGATGGTGTTGCCGTGCGGGTCCAGGAAGTAGGAGAAGGTGTTGTCGCCCGCCTTGTGGCGCCCCGGCCCCCAGATCATCCGCACTCCCGCGCGCAGCAGCCGGCCGGTGCCGAACATGTACTCGTCCAGGCCGCGCATCTCGAACGACACGTGGTGCAGGGACGTGTGCGGGCCCTTGGCGATCGCCATGCTGTGGTGCTGCGGGTTGCAGCGCATGAAGTGCATGACCTTCCCCATGTGCGGGGACGTCAGCGTGTCGCTGAGCGCGAAGTCCAGGTGCGTCTCGTACCAGGCGCGAGTGGCGTCCAGGTCGGGGGCGTTGAGCACGACGTGCGACAGCCGGACCGGCACCGCCTCGCGCTCCTCCAGCTTGCGGTGCTCGCGGACGGCGACGTCCGCCGACACCTCGACCGTCCGGCCGTCGATGTCGAAGAACCGGAACCCGTAGCCGCCGCCGGGCGTGGCCAGCTTCCCGGGCTGGGCGACGATCGTCACCCCGGCCGCGCCGAGCCGCTCGGCGAGGGCGTCGACGTCGGCGGGGGACGCGGCGCCGAACGACACCAGGTCGAGGCGTTTGTCGTCGGCCTTGCGGAGCCGGACGACGTACTGCTCCGGCGAGCCCTCCGCCGCCAGGAACGAGATGCCGGTGTCGCCCGCGACCTCGGTCAGGCCCCAGACGCCGGAGTAGAACTCGCGCTGCCGGTCGTAGTCGGGGACGGCCAGGTCCACATGGCGAAGATGGGTGATGAGCCTTTCGGGCATCAGTGCTCCTTGAGGTCGAAGAGGGCGGCGGCGTTGCCGCCGCGCACGGCGTCCAGATCGGGGCCGGGCGGCAGCGCGGCGCGCAGCCGGTCGAGCGGGTCGTCCACGCCCATGTCGAACGGGTAGTCCGAGCCCATGACGACCTGGGACGCGTCCGCCGCCTCGATCAGCGCGCGCAGCGCCGCCGGCTCGTAGACGAGCGAGTCGAACCAGATCCGCCGCAGGTAGCCGCTCGGCGGCTCGGCGCAGGTGCGGGACTCGGGGCGGACCCGCCAGCCGTGGTCGGCGCGGCCGAGGTAGGTCGGCAGGTAGCCGCCGCCGTGTGCCGCAACGATCTTCAGGCCGGGGTGCCGGTCGAGCACGCCGGAGAAGATCAGATGCGAGAGCGCGACCGCGTTCTCGGTCGGCTGTCCGACGATGTTGGACAGGTAGAACCGGTCGAGCCGCTCGTCCAGCGTGCAGCCGAACGGATGCAGGAACACCACCGCGCCGGTCTCGGCGGCCCGCGCCCACAGCGGCTCCAGCCCCGGGTCCGACAGCTCGCGGCCGGGGGCGTGCGAGGAGATCTCGACGCCCTTCAACCCGAGCGACAGCGCGTGGTCGAGCGCCTCGACGGCGAGATCCGGATGCTGGAGCGGGACGAGCCCGAGCCCGTGCAGCCGGTCGGCGGCCTGGGCGCAGTGCGCGGCGGTGGCCTCGTTCGCCATCCGGTACACCGTGCGGGCCAGGTCGGGCGCGGCCCAGTAGTGGTAGTGCGACGGCGACGGGCTGACGATCTGCACGTCGACCCCGGCGGCGTCCATGTCGGCCAGCCGCGCCTCGATCCGCGTCAGCCGCGCGAACCGCTCGCCGATCATCTTGCCGCTGGCCTGCAACGATTCCGGACCGTTGCGGCGCGCGTCCAGTTCGCGGTGCTCGGCGTGGCCGGGCGCGCCGGCGACGGTCTCCTCGATTTGCGGCAGCAGGACGTGCGCGTGCACGTCGACGGTCGAAGTGTTCACGGTCGCTCCGCAACGATCGCGCTGATACGTCCCATCAGGCCGGGCACGTCGGCGTCGGGGGACGGGTCGAGCTGCCATTCCCCGAGCTGCACCGACGCCTCGACGACCGCCTTGGCGCGCTCGTACCGCCGGTCCATGAACGCGTCGAACAGCGCCTGGTCGAGACGGTCGGCGCCCAGCAGCAGTTCCGCGAGGACGGCGGCGTCCTCCAGGCACTGCGCCGCGCCCTGCGCGAGCGTGGGCGGGCACGCGTGCGCCGCGTCCCCGATCAGGACGGTGCGCCCCCGGTTCCACGGCCGGTCCACCAGCAGCGACTCGAACCAGGTGTAGTTGATCCGGTCCGGGTCGGTGATGTCGGCGCGGATCTCGTCCCAGGCGCCGCCGTACCCCTCGGCGAGCGCGCGCATGTGCGACGGCTTGTCGGCATCCGCGATCGACTCGCGGGGCCGCGCCTTCTCCACCAGGTAGGCGTACATGGTGTCGGGCCCGGTCGGGCAGTACCCGGCGATGAAGCACGGCCCGCCGTAGATCAGGTCGGTGCGCTCGACGTCCTTGGGGCGGCGGGTGTGGATCCGCCAGATGCCCATCCCGGTCGGCTTCGGCGACACGTCGATCCCGAGCAGCCCGCGCACCGCGGAGCGGATGCCGTCCGCGCCCACGACCAGGTCGTACGTGCCGGACGTCCCGTCGGAGAAGCGCGCGGCGACATGCTCGCCGGAGTCGTCCAGCGCGGTGACCGTCAGGCCGAACCGCAGGGTCGCGCCCGCGTCCCGCACCGCGTCGGCGAGGGCCGCCGCCAGCTCGGGACGGTTCATGCCGAGCGTCGCGGGCAGATCCGGGCCGCCGGTGCGGGCGTCGGGGATCTCCGCGATCAGGCTCCCGTCCGGCGCCCGCAGCCCCAGCACGTCGAACGCGTAACCGGAGGCGCTGACCCGCTCCCACAGACCGAGGTCGCGCAGGACCCGCAGCGCGTTGCCCTGCAACGTGATCCCGGAGCCGAGCGCGGTGATGTCCGGCTGGATCTCCGCGATGTCCACCGCGACGCCGCCCCGCGCCAGCAGGACGGCCAGCGCCGACCCGGCCGTGCCGCCCCCGACGATCAGGACGTTTCCGACTGCTGCCATGCCGACCTCATTTCACCGCGATGGGATTGACGGGGGAGCCGACCGCACCGGTGACCGGGATCGGCCCGGCGGTCAGCCAGAACGCGTACGCGCCGTCGGCCGCGCAGTCGGCGGCGAGGGCGTCCAGGTCCCACAGCTCGCCGATCAGCAGGCCCATGTTCGGGATCGCCACCTGGTGCAGCGGCTGGAACGCGTCGTCGAACTCGTTCGGCCGCACCTCGAACCCCCACGTGTCCGTGGCGATCGCCGCGATCTCCGTGCGGTGCAGCCACCCGGCCGTGGTGAACGACAGGCCCGGCGCGGGACCGCCCGCGTAGTCGCCCCAGCCGTCCCGGCGCGCGCGCGTGAGCTGCCCGGTGCGGACGCAGACGATGTCGCCGCGGCCGACCGTCACGCCGTGGGCGTCGATGGCGGCCTGGAGGTGCTCCTCGGTGATGGCGAAGCCGTCGGGCAGCTCGCCGTCCTCCCCGGCGACGCGCCCCACGTCCAGCAGGACGCCGCGTCCGGCGACCGGCGCGGCCATGTGCTCGATGCCGGTGACCAGGTCGCCGTCGGACGTGACTACCTTCTCCGCCGGACGGCCGTTCCACGCCTTGCCGTGGTCGAAGATGTGGCCGAGGCCGTCCCACTGGGTGGAGCACTGCAGCGGCATCGCGACCACGTCGTCCGCGCCGCCGATGCCGTGCGGGAAGCCCTGGTTGCCGAGCGCGGCGTCCGTCCCGGTGTCCAGCATCGTGTGGACGGGGTTGGTGCGGCGCCGCCAGCCCTTCTGCGGGCCGTTCATGTCGAAGCGCTGCGACAGCGAGAACGACACGCCCCGCCGTACCAGCGCGGCGCCCTCGCGCCGCTTCGCCTCGTCGATGAAGTTCACGGTGCCGAGGACGTCGTCGTCGCCCCAGCGTCCCCAGTTGGAGTACTTGGCGGCGGCCTCGGCGATCGCGCCTTCGGGGTCGGTCCGGTCGAGCATCATGCCTCTCCCTCGTCCGCGGATTCCGCCACGCACCGGTTGCGCTGCGCGCCCAGGCCCGTGATCGAGCCCTCCATCACGTCGCCGGACCGCAGCAGCCGGCCCCAGTGCATGCCGTTGCCGGCCGGGCTGCCGGTCAGGACCAGGTCGCCGGGCAGCAGCCGGACGGTCTGCGAGGCGTACGCCACCAGCCGCGCCACGCCGAAGATCATGTCCTTGGTGGACTCGTCCTGCATGGCGTCGCCGTTGAGGCGCAGCGTGACCCGCAGGTCGCCGGGGTCGCCGACGAACGCCGACGGGACCAGGTACGGGCCGAGCGGGGTGAACGTCGGCGGGTTCTTCGCCCGCAGCCAGTCGGTGCCGATCTCCGGCATGTCCCGGCGGAACACCGCCTCGCGCGCCGTCAGGTCGTTGGCGATCGTGTAGGCCGCGACGTGCTCCAGCGCCTCGTCCGCGGACACCCGGTACGCCGGGCGGCCGATCACCGCGGCCAGCTCCAGCTCCCAGTCCGGCTTCTTGCACCAGCTCGGGATCACCACGTCGTCGTACGGGCCCGTCACCGACGACGGCAGCCCGATGAACATGTACGGCTGGTCCTCGGCCGCACGCCTGTCCATCATCGCCGCGGTCTCCTCACGGACCTGCTCGGCGGGGCGTCCGCCCTCCGGCTCGTGCGCAACCGCGAGGTCGACGACGTGGGTGCGGTAGTTCGCGCCCGACTGAAGGATCTGGCGCGGCTCGACGGGCGCGTGCACGGCCAGTTCGTCCAGGGGCAGCCATTCACCGTCGGACTCCGCTGCGGCGTGCAGCAGGGGCAGGACGTCGTCCCAGTGCTCCAGCAGCGCGCGCGTCGAGGCCGCGCGGTCGCCCAGCGCCGGGACGGTGCGCAGGTCCAGGACCCGGCCGCCGGCGACCAGGCCGGCGAACCGCGGGCCGCCCCCGCCGGAGAAGGTGCCGACCGCGAACGGGCCGGACGGTTGCGCGTGTGCTTCCAACGGGTGTCCTCTCGGTGCCTGCCTCCGCTGCCTGCCTTAACCTTGGGGCACCGCGGGAAATCTGGGAAATAGATTCCTCGGATAGTGACCATCGACCGTGTGGATAGGGCGGACGTCGTGAACCTGGCGAGCCTCGACCTCAACCTGCTCGTCGCGCTGCGCGCGCTGCTGGAGGAGCGCAACGTGACCCGCGCCGGGCAGCGCATCGGCCTGAGCCAGCCCGCCACCAGCGCCGCGCTCGCCCGGCTGCGCCACCACTTCGCCGACGACCTGCTCGTCAGGACGGGCAACGCCTACGAGCTGACCCCGCTCGGCACGGCCCTGCTGGTGCCCTGCGCGACCGCCTGCGGGCTGCTGGAGCGGCTGTTCACCAGCCGCGCCGAGTTCGACCCCGCCACCGAGCGCCGCGAGTTCACGATCATCGCCTCCGACTACGCGATCGCGGTGTTCGGCGCCGCGCTCGCCCGCGCGCTGCACGCCGCCGCGCCCGCGTCCCGCCTGGTGTTCCGCCAGGTCGGCCCGGAGATCACCGACACCACCGACGCGACGCTCAGCGCCGTCGACGGGCTGCTGATGCCGCACGGCGTGGTCAGCGGGTTCCCCACCGTCGAGCTGTACCGCGACGAATGGGTCTGCGTGATCGCCGACGACCATCCCGGCGTCGGCGACCGCATCACCATGGACCACCTGGCCGACCTGCCCTGGGTCGTCTACCAGAGCGTCTACGACGCGCCCGTCGCCCGCCAGCTCAGCATGTTCGGCCTCGAACCGCACGTGGAGGTGTCGGTGCAGAGCTTCCAGCTGCTGCCGAGCCTCGTCGCGGGCACCCGCCGGGTCGCCCTCATCCAGCGCCGCCTCGCCGACCTGGTGAGCCCGATCGCGGCCGTCCGCGTCCTGCCGTGCCCGTTCGAGGCGGTGCCCGTCCAGGAGGCGCTGTGGTGGCACCCCGTCCACACCCAGGACGCGGCGCACATCTGGCTCCGCGAGACCGCCGCCCGCGTCGCCGCCGATCTCGGCGCCGTCGCTCGTCCGCACGCCGGCGCGTGACACGATGCCCCATGGACGGGCCGGGTCCGGCCTTTCTACTATCGATGTCGTAATCCCGTACGGATGGGGGCGGAGTGAGCGAGGACGACCGGGGGCGGCGCCCGGCGGGGATGCTCGAGGACGCCGTGCTGGCCGTCCTGTGGGAGGGCGGGGGCCCGATGAGCCCCGCCGACGTGCAGGCCGTCCTGCCGGGGGAGCCCGCCTACACGACGGTGATGACGACGATGGCGCGGCTGGCCCGCAAGGGGCTGGCGACGCGCGAGCGCGCGGGGCGCGGGTTCGTGTACTCGGCGGCCGTCGACGAGGCGGGGCACACCGCCGCCGCCATGAACGAGTTGCTGCGCCGCCGCCGTGACCGCGCCGCGGTGCTGGCCCGGTTCGTCTCCGAGCTGGCGCCCGAGGACGAGGAAATGCTGCAGCGGCTGCTGCGCGAAGGCGGCACGGACTGACCGGGGACTGACTGCGGCCGGATCCCTGGCTGGAGGCGGCGCGCGAACTTCTACAAGCCTGTAGTATCCGATCGGTCACCCAACGTAGCCGATCGGGGGTCGGTCTTGCCCGCCATGAAGAAGCTGCCCGAGATCACGCTGGTCTTCTGGATCATGAAGATCGCCGCCACCACGCTCGGGGAGACGGGCGGCGACCTGCTCGCCCAGACCCTGCGGGTCGGGTACGCGGTCAGCTCGCTCGTCCTGGTCGCGGTGTTCCTGGCGAGCCTCGCCGCCCAGCTCGGCGTCCGCCGGTTCCATCCCGTGCTGTACTGGTCGGTCATCCTGTCCACCAGCACCGCCGGCACGACGATGTCCGACTTCATGAACCGCACCGCCGGCCTCGGCTACTTCCTGGGCGCGCTGGTCCTGACCACCGCGCTCGGCGCGGTGTTCGCCGTCTGGAAGCTGAGCGGGCGCCCGTTCGACGTCACGCGCGTCACCGGGTTCCGCGGCGAGGCGCTGTACTGGACGGCGATCCTGTTCTCCAACACGCTCGGCACCTCGCTGGGCGACTTCCTGTCCGACGACACCCGGCTGGGCTTCGGCGGTGGAGCGCTGCTGATCGCCGGCGCGATCGCGCTCGTCCTCGCCCTCCGGCGGTTCACCGCCGTCTCCGCAACCCTGCTGTTCTGGGTCGCGTTCGTGCTGACCCGCCCGCTCGGCGCCACCACCGGCGACTTCTTCAGTAAGCCCGTCGCCAAAGGCGGGCTCGGCTACGGGACGATCGGCGCCTCGCTCATTCTGGCCGCCGTCCTGCTGGCGCTGGTGGCGTACCAGACCCGGCGGACGCGGCCCTACGCACCTGCGGCGCCCTGAGACCGGCGGGCGGTCCGCCCGGTGGGATGTCCGGTTCGGGGTATATCCCCAGGCCGGGCGAGGGGCGCCCGGCGCTTACGTTCCGATTACCCCCAGACTTTTACTATCGCGGTAGTAGGTGTTGGACGAGGAACGAGGGCGGTGGGGCCGATGCCACCCGAACCCGACGTGACCGTCGTGGTGATCGTCTACAACGACGCGCCGCGGCTGCCCCGCGCCGTCCGCTCGGCGCTCGGGCAGTCGCTGCCCGGGGTCGAGGTCGTGATCGTCGACGACGCGAGCACCGACGCGACGCCCGAGGTCGCCGCCCGGCTGACCGCCCGGGCCCCGGACCGGGTGCGGGGCTTCACCCTCCCGGTGAACTCCGGCGGCTGCGGGCGGCCGCGCAACATCGGCCTCCGGCACGCCAAGGGCCGGTACGTGATGTTCCTCGACAGCGACGACACCCTCGACCCGCACGCCTGCCGGAACATGGTCGCCGCCGCCGACGGCACCGGCGCCGACCTGGTGTCGGGCCGCTGCGTCCGCGTCCTGCCCGACCGCGAGCACGTCTGGTACCCCCGGCTGTACCGGGAGAGCGCCGTCTACGACGACATCCTCGACAACCCCGACCTCCTCTACGACACGCTGGCGACCAACAAGTGCTACCGGCGCGCGTTCCTCGACCGCGCCGGGCTGCGGTTCGTCGACCGGCTGCACTACGAGGACCTGCTGTTCAGCGCCCAGGCCTACCTCGGCGCCGACCGGATCGCGGTCATCCCGCACCGGGTCTACAACTGGCTGGTCGACCCGCGCGGCGGTGCCCTCTCGATCACCAACCGGCGCGCCGAGCTGAGCAACTTCGCTGACCGGCTGGAGATCCACCGGCGCATCGACGCGGCGCTGCGCGCGCACGGCGCGGACGAGATCGCGTTGGTCAAGGACGTCAAGTTCGTCAACCACGACCTGCTGCTCTACCTGCGCGAGATGCGCAGCCGCGACCCCTGGCACCGGGAGGCGTTCGCCGGCCTGGCCCGGCCCTACCTCGCCGGCCTGGACGACGCGGTGTTCGAGGCCGCCGAGAAGATGCCCGCGATCGCCGCGCTGATGATCCGCGAGGGCGACATCGAGGCGGCGCTCGCCGCCGCCGACCACGCGCCGAAGGGCGGCGGCCGGCCGGTCCTGTCGATCGCGCCCGCCGAACGCGACGGGCGGATCTACTGGACCCGCGACCACCTCGGCACCGAGTCGGCCCGCCGCGTCCTGGACATCACCGGCCTCGGCGTCCACTCGGCGCCGCTCGGGGACCTGGTGCTCGGCGGACGGGTCACCGCGATGCGGCGCGACGGCAAGGCCCTGCGCATGTCGGGCACCGTCGTCAACCCGCTCGGCCGGATCCCCGAGGACGCCGAGCTGGGCGGCCGGCTGGAGATCCGCGACCGCCGCCGGCCCCGACGCGCGTTCCGCGTGCCGGCGACCGTGCGCCGGGAGAACGGCCGGATCGCGTGGGAGACGGTGTTCTTCCCTTCCCATGTGATCCGCCCGATCGGCCTGGTCGACCAGACGTGGGCGCTCTGGCTGCGGCTGACCGCCGGCGACACCGCGGTCGAGGTGCGGCTGACCTCCGAGGGCACCGCGCACTGCGACCTCGCCGTCCCCGTCCGCCCCCGCCTGACCCGCGCCGCCGGCGACCGGCTGGAGGCCTACGTCGCCGCCACCGGCGAACTCGCACTGCGGGTGGAGGCCGGGCGCTGGCCCGCCCGCGTCACCCTGCCCGCGCTGCGCCGGGTGGCCCGCACGGGCGCCGGACGGCGCTGGTGGCGGCGGGCGGTCCGGGCCGAGCGCAGGCTGCGCGAGCGGTTCACCGCCCGCCGGACGAAGATCGCCGTGTTCAACCGGGTGCTGGTCCGGCTGCCGGTGCGCAAGGGCACGGTCGTCTTCGAGAGCCGCCTCGGCGCCCGCTACTGCGGCGACCCCAAGTACATCTACCGGGCGCTGCGCGACAGCGGCGCCCCCTACCGGGCGATCTGGTCCTACCGCGACGCCCGGCGCGGCTTCCCTGACGAGGCGCTGCTGGTCAAGCGCGGATCTTGGGCCTACTACCGCGCGCTCGCCCGCGCCGAGTTCTGGATCGACGACCGGAGCCTGTCCGGCGAGCTGAGGAAGCGCCCGCAGACCACCTATATCCAGACGCAGGGCCCGGCTCCGAGACCGCCCGGCCTGGACGAGCCGCCCGCCGAGCCCGGCGCCGGGGAAGACCGGTCCGACCACTTCGTCGTCCGGTCCGAGGACGACGTCCGCGCGGCGGCGGGCGGCCCCGGCGCGACCGCCCGGCCGCTGCGGACCGGCTGCCCGCGCAACGACCCGCTGATCAACGGCGGCGACCCGCACGAGACGGCCGCGGTGCGGCGGCGCCTCGGGCTGTCCGGCGACCGCCGTTCCGTCGTGCTGTACGCGCCGGCGTTCCGCCCCGGTGAGGACGGCCGGCCCGCCAGGCCGTTCGAGGTCCCGTTCCCGCTGGAACGGTTCGCCCGGGAACTCGGCGACTCGCACGTCCTGCTCGTCCGCGCCCCCGGCCCCGGCACCGCCGTGGTCCCGCCCGGGATGGACGGCGCCGTGATCGACGCGGGCGCGGTGCACGACGTCGCGCTGCTGATGCTGCTGTCGGACGCGCTGGTCACCGACCGTTCGCCGGTCCTGTTCGACTACGCGCTGCTGGACCGTCCAATGATCTTCTATACGCCGGACGCCACGGGCCGCGCAGGCCTTCCGGCCCCGGAGCCCGGCCCGGTCGTCACCGACGAGGACGTGCTGCTGGACGTGCTCGCCGACCTGGACGGCGTCCGCCGCGAGCACGCCGCCGCCCGGCGCCGGTTCGCCGAGCGGCACGGCGAGTACGACACCGGCACCGCCGGCAAGGCGATCGTCGAGCGGTTCTTCACCGGTGGCGGGCGATGACCGCGCGATCCACCGGTCACGGGGGCGGGGCGGTGCCGAGCGCGGCGCGAAGCGCCTCCGTGGTCGCGCGGCGGGCCTCGACGGCGACGGGAAGGACGTGGTCGAGCCCGAAGAAACCGTGGAAGGCCCCGTCGAACCGGCGGACCTTCACCGGGACACCGGCCTCGGCCAGCCGCGCCGCGTACGCCTCTCCCTCGTCGCGCAGGGGATCGCACTCGGCGGTGAGGACGAAGGCCGGCGGCAGACCGGACAGATCCGGGGCCCGCAACGGTGAGGCGTACGGGTGGTCCGCGTCTGACGGGTCGGCGAGGTACTGCTTCCAGTACCAGCGCATGTGCGCCGCCGTCAGGAACCCGCCCTCGGCGTGCTCCCGGTAGGACGCGGTGTCCTGCCCGGCCTCGGTCACCGGATAGACCAGCAGCTGGAACGCGATCGGCGGCCCCGCATGGTCGCGGGCGGCCAGGCACGCGACCGCGGCGAGCGCGCCGCCCGCGCTGTCGCCCGCCACCGCCAGCCGGTCCGGGTCCCCACCGAGCACCGCCGCGTTAGCGTGCGCCCAGACCACGGCGGCCCGCGCGTCCTCGACGGCGGCGGGGAACGGGTGCTCGGGCGCCAGCCGGTAGTCGACCGAGACCACGATCGTGCCGGCGCCGGACGCGAGGATCCGGCAGAAGCGGTCGTGGCTGTCCAGCCCGCAAAGGGTGAAGCCGCCGCCGTGGAAGAACACGGTGATCGGGTGCGGGGCGGCGCCGTCCGGCCAGTAGATCCGGACGGGAAGGCCGACGCCATCCAGGACGCGGTCCTCCGTGCGGGCGACGGGGACCGGTGCGAGGTCGGGGCCGGGCGCGGCGGCCAGCAGCCGCCGCGCCTGTGCCGCATCGGTGACCTCGGCGCCGATCGGGGGGAAACCCGCCGTCATCGCGGCGGCGATCCTCTGCGCGCGGGGGTCGAGGGGCATGGTCAGCCGGCCGCCTGCGCCATCATCACGACCTCGCCGGCCGTCCAGCCGCCGTCCACCGCGAGCTCGGCGCCGGTCACGTAGGCCGCCGCGTCCGAGATCAGGAAGGACACCGCCTCGCCGATCTCCTCGGGCACGCCGACCCGGCCGAGCGCGGCCAGCGGGAAGCCGCCCTCGCCCGGGGTGGCGTGCTCGGCGGTCATCGGCGTGTAGGTCATGCCGGGGTGCACCGAGTTGACCCGGATCCGGTGCCGGCCCAGCTCCGTCGCGGCGATCTTGGTGAGGCCGCGGACGCCCCACTTGGACGCGCCGTAGCCCGAGGTCAGCGGCAGCGCGGTCAGCCCGGCGGCGGAGGAGATGTTGACGACCGAGCCGCCGCCCGCCGCCCTCATCGGCTCGATGACCGCCTGCAGGCCGAGGAACACCCCGAACAGGTTGATCTTGAGCACCTTCTCGAAGTACTCCGGGGACTCGTTCTCGATCAGCGAGTTCGACGCGATGCCGGCGTTGTTGACCAGCCCGTCGATCCGGCCGTAGGCGTCGAGCGCCGCCGCGGTGACGGCCTGCCAGCCGTCCCGGTCGGTGACGTCGTGCCGGACGAACAGCCCGCCGACCTCGGCCGCGGTCCTGGTGCCCGGCTCCTCCAGCAGGTCGGTGACGACGATCCTCGCGCCGTCCCGCGCCATCCGCGCGGCGGCCGCGGCGCCCAGGCCCCGGGCCCCGCCCGTGACGATCACTACCTTGTCCTGCAGTCCGGACATGATTCTCTCCCTGCTCTGACGTGCGCTTTCTTCACAACATATTCCAATTTGGAACATCTTGGTCGGGGTGTGACGTGCCGGACGCCCGCGGATGGCTACGCTGGGCGCCATGGCGCTCCCCTCCGAACCGTCCGGTGAACGGCTGCCCGCCACGGCCTGGGCCGTGCTCGGCATCCTGTCCTTCGGCGAGGGGCTGACCGGCTACGAGATCCGCCAGTGGGCCGAGCACATCCTGCGGTTCTTCTACTGGAGCCCCGCGATGAGCCAGATCTACACCGAGCTCAAGCGGCTGGAGCGCGTCGGATACGCCGAGTCCCACATGGGCACGGCCGCCGACGGCCGGTCCCGGCGCGTCTACACCATCACCCCGGCCGGACGCGACGCGCTCGCCGGCTGGGTCGAGCGGGCGCCGGTCGAGCCGCCCGTCCTCAAGCACGGGACGGCCCTGCGCGTGTGGCTCGGGCACCTGGCCACCCCCGAGCGGCTGCGGCAGATCGTGACCGAGCACCGCGACGACGCCCAGCGGCTGCTGGAGGAGGCGGAGTACTCCCGCACGTACGCCGCGTCCGTCTCCGGCTGGGCCTACCCCGAACTGGTGGCGCGGTGGGCGACCCGCTACTACGCCGCCGAACGGGACCTGGCCGACCAGATGCTCGCCGACCTGGACGAACTGCTCGCGTCCGGACGGGCCGTCCCGCCGGCAGGCACTCCCACGCAGGCCCCCGGCTGATCACGCCCGCTCCCGCAGCCGCTGCTTGACGACCTTCCAGCTCGCGTTGCGGGGCAGCTCGCCGACGACGTGGAAGTGCCGGGGCACCTTGAAGTTGGCGAGCCGCTCGCGCAGCCAGCCCGCCAGCTCGTCGTGGTCGATTTCCTCGCCGTCCCGGGGCACCAGGAAGGCCGCGCCGACCTCGCCGAGCCGCGCGTCCGGCACCCCGACGACCGCCGCGTCCGCGATCGCCGGATGCCGGACGAGCACGCTCTCGATCTCCGCCGGGTAGGCGTTGAAGCCGCCGACCACGAACATGTCCTTGAGCCGGCCGGTGACGGTCAGGTAGCCGCGCTCGTCCAGGCGTCCGCAGTCGCCGGTGCGCAGCCAGCCGCCGGAGCCGATCGCCTGCGCGGTGGCGTCCGGATCGTCCAGGTAGCCCTTCATCACGTTGTAGCCGCGCACCAGGATCTCGCCGGTCTCGCCGGGCGGCAGCGGCCGGCCGTCCGCCCCGGCGATCCGGATCTCGGTGCCGGGCAGCGCGGGGCCGGTGGTGCGCGCGACGGTCTCGGCGTCGGCGTCCACCGGGCAGACCGACGCCACGCCGCACGCCTCGCTCAGCCCGTACGCGGTGAACACGTCCGGTACCCCGAGGTCGGTGCGGATCCGGCGGACGAGGTCGACCGGCACGTCGGCCGCGCCGGTCCCCGCCAGCCGCAGGGCGTGCGGCGGGCGGCCGGGCAGCGCCAGCAGCGAAGAGAAGATCGTCGGCGGGCCCATCAGGACGGTGACCCGCTCATCGGCCAGCCGGCGGGCCGCGCGCTCCGCGTCGAACACCGCCTCGGGCAGCATCGTCGCGCCGTTCAGCAGGCACGCCAGCACGCCCGCCTTGTAGCCGAAGGTGTGGAAGAACGGGTTGATCAGCAGGTACCGGTCGCCGGGCCGGAGCGTGGCGACCTCGCTCCAGGCCTCGAAGACCCGGAGCGTCTGCCCGTGCGTCGACATCGCGCCCTTGGGCCGTCCGGTGGTGCCGGAGGTGAAGACGATGTCGCAGACGTCGTCGGGACGGACCTCGCCGGCCCGCTCGCGCGCCTCGCCGGCGCTGACGCCGGCGCCGCCCGCGAGGTGGTCGGCCCAGCTCACGGCGGTCCCGTCCGGCTCACCCGCCAGCAGGACGACCAGGCGCAGATCGGGCAGGTCGGCGCCTGACGCGGCCAGCATCGCCGGGTAGTCGTTGCCGAGGAACCCGCGCACGGTGAACAGCGCGGTCGCGCGGCTGCGGCGCAGGATGTCGGCGGCCTCGGCCGCCCGGTAGCGGGTGTTGAGCGGCACCAGCACCGCGCCCGCGCTCACCAGCCCGAGCGCCGCGACGATCCACTCCGCGCTGTTGGGCGCCCAGATCGCCACCCGGTCGCCGGGCCGGACACCGGCGCCGACCGCCGCCCGCGCCGACGCCTCGACATCGGCTCCGAGCTGCGCGAACGTCCGCCGGACCGGGCCCTGCGCGGTCTCGGCCGCCAGCGCCTCGCGGTCGCCGTGGAGGCGGGCGGCGTGCCGGACGAGCGCGGGGATCGTGGCGGGGGCCGGGTCGGCTGGCAGGTCGGGCGGCATGGACTGCTCCTTCGGGGCCGGACGGGGAGCCGGGCGCCTTGACATGGAACCACAGGGATGCTTCTAATCGGAATGTTTCTATTAGAAATATATCGGTTCGATGCATGGGGAGGGCGCATGGCGGCGCACGCGGTGAGGGACGAGACGGCGGCACGCGCGGGCACGGGCCCGGTGACGGGGGAGCGGATGCGCCGCGTCCTCGGCGCGTTCTGCACGGGAGTCGTGGTGGTCACGGCCATGGACGGGGACGAGCCGGTCGGCATGGCCTGCCAGTCGTTCTCGTCGCTTTCGCTGGACCCGCCCCTGGTCTGCTTCTGCCCCGGCGTGGCGTCCACCACCTGGCCGCGCGTGCGCTCGGCCGGCCGGTTCGCGGTGAACGTGCTCGCCGCGGACCAGGGCGAGCTGTGCCGGGCGATGGCGGGCCGGGACAAGTTCGCCGGTGTCGCCTGGACGCCGGGCCCGGGCGGCTCGCCGCTGCTGAACGGCGCACTCGCCTGGATCGAGGCCGACATCGAGCGGGAGCTGCCCGGCGGCGACCACGCCATCGTGGTCGGCCGCGTCCGGGACCTGGCCGCCGGCCGCGCCGCCCGGCCGCTGCTGTTCTTCCGCGGCGCCTTCGGCCATGCGCTCGCGGATTGAGCGCGGCGGACCAGTCGGTCGCCCGGTGCTAGTGCTTCGCGGACTCGGCGGCGAGTTCGTCCAGGTCGGCGAGCATCTGGCGGGTGAGTTCCCGCTCGGCCTCGTAGTAGCGCTGGGACCAGCGCAGCACCAGCTCCGGGTACGCCCACTCGGCGACCTCGGCGGCGCCCCCGGCGTCGCCCGCCGCACGCCGGCTCATCTTCTCGGCGTAGTCGCCGTGCTGCTCGAGGATCTCGCGGAGCCGGGCCGGTTCCATCAGGTGGCCGAGCCAGGTGCGCAGCATCACGCCGTGCTTGAGGACGGGCGGCTCGACCGGCGCCTCGCGCGCCCAGCGCGACACCGCGGCCATGCCCTCCTCGGTGATGGCGTAGACGCGCTTGCCCCGGGTGCTCTCGGTCAGCTCGACGCGGGACGTGGCGAACCCGAGCCTCTCCAGCCGCTTCAGCTCGCCGTAGATCTGGCTGTAGGAGGGGCTCCAGTAGAAGAACTTCAGGCTCCAGTCGGCCCACTTCTTCAGGTCGTAGCCCGACAGCTCCTCGCCGAAGGACAGCAGCCCGAGCACGGCCCAGCTGGTCGGCGGGAGGTTCGGCGTCCCGTCCTTCGCCGCCCTGTCTTTCCCCGTGCCGCGCGTTGCCCTGTCGTTCGGTGCCGTGTCGCTCACCCAGCCAGCGTACTGGCCGCCGCATGCCGGACGGTCATGTGGCGGCACAGCAATATATCTGTTAGGAATATTTCGAACCGGAATACTGGAGGACCCCGATGCAGTTCTCGATGATCTTCGAGGCCCAGCTGGCGAAGCCGACCCCCGAGCGCGAGCGGCAGCTGCTGCTCGACAGCGTCGACCAGGCCGTCTACGGCGAGGAGATGGGCTTCGACCGCGTCTGGGCCGTGGAGCACCACGGGCTGGAGCGCTACGCCCACATGAGCGCGTCCGAGATCTTCCTCAGCTGGGTCGCGGCGCGGACGTCCCGGATCCGCATCGGGCACGGCGTGGTCTGCATGCCGTTCAACTACAACCACCCCGTCCGGGTGGCCGAGCGGGTCGGGATGCTGGACGCGCTGTCGGGCGGCCGGCTCGACGTCGGCGGCGGGCGCGGCTCCACCCGGATGGAGATGGGGATGTACGGCGTCGAGCCGTCCACGACCTACCCGCAGATGGAGGAGTCGCTGCGCTTCCTCGCGAACGCGTGGCGCAAGGACGAGGTCGACTGGCACACCGACCTGCTGGACGTCGGCCCGGCGAAGATCCTGCCGCGGCCCGTGCAGACGCCGCACCCGCCGCTCTACATGGCCTGCTCGAAGCGCGACACCGTCAAGCTCGCCGCCGCGCTCGGCGTCGGCGCGCTGGTGATGGGCTTCGCCGGGCCCGAGGAGGTCAAGGAGATGTACGGCCTCTACTGGGACACCGTCCGCACCCGCACCCCGGAGCGGCTCGTCACCGCCGAGACCACGGACAGGTTCGTCGCGCTGTGCCCGACGATCGTGCTGGACGACGGCGACCGCGCCCTGCGCATCGGCGCGCGCGGCCAGCGGTTCTTCGCCGAGTCCATCGCGCACTGGTACGGCCACGGCCCCGCCCCCGCCGAGGACACCGAGGACGACGACAACATCGCCGCGCTCGCCCGCGACAAGGAGGCGCTGGTCGCCAAGCTCAACGAGGCCAACATCCCGGCGCGCCCGCAGGACACCGGCACCTTCAACGCCGAGCACGCCTACGGCACCGCCGAGTACGCGATCGAGTACGTCCAGCGGCTCGCCGACATCGGCGTCGACGAGATCATGTGCCTGATCCAGATGGGCACCGTCCCGCAGGAGGTGTGCATGGAGACGATCCGGCAGTGGGGCGAGACGGTCATCCCGCACTTCCGCGCCGCCGAGCGGTCCGGGTCCCGCGGATGAGGCTCGACGGGAAGGTCGCGATCGTCACCGGCGCCGCGCGCGGGCAGGGCGAGGCCGAGGCGCGGATGTTCGCCGAGGCAGGGGCCCGTGTCGTGCTCACCGACGTCCTGGAAGCCGAGGGCACGGCGGTGGCGGAGTCCCTTGGGAACGCCGCCCGGTTCGTCCGGCACGACGTGACGTCGGTCGGCGACTGGGAGCGGGTCGTCGCCGTCGCCGCGGAGGCGTTCGGCGGCGTGGACGTGCTGGTCAACAACGCCGCCATCTGGCGCACCACCCCGGTCGCAGAGGAGACCCGCGAGAACTTCGAGGAGATCCTGCGGGTCAACCTCGTCGGCCCGTTCCTCGGCATCCAGGCTGTGGTGCCCGCGATGCGCGAACGAGGCGGCGGCTCGATCGTGAACATCTCCTCGACGGCCGGCCTGCGCGGCATCCGTGGCCACTCCGCCTACGGCGCCAGCAAGTTCGGGCTGCGCGGCCTGACCCTGTCGGCCGCGCTCGACCTGGGCGCCGACGGGATCCGCGTCAACTCCGTCCATCCCGGCGTGATCGACACCCCGATGATCGCGAGCATCGGCGTGCAACGCGGCGCCGGAAAGGCGCCACGCGTCCCACTAGGCCGGGCGGGCATCCCCGAGGACGTCGCGGGCCTCGTCCTCTTCCTCACCTCGGACGCCTCCGCCTACATCACCGGCGCCGAACTCGCCGTGGACGGCGGCCTGAGCACCGGCTGACCCCTTCTCGTTGACTTGCGGCGAGTCGTCGTTATGAGCAGCGTCATGACGACGACTCGCCGCAACTCAACGCAGTTAGCGGGCGAGTAGTTGGTGGCGCAGGCGGGCTTCGGTGCGGGCGTCGATGCCGAGGCCGACGCGCAGGTAGCGGTCGAGCGTGCCGTAGGAGCGGCGGACCTGGTCGAGCGCCGCGTCCAGGTAGTCGGCCCGCACCTCCTAGATCGGGACGAGCAGGTCGGGATCCTGCATGTACCCGGCCGCCTTCAGTTGCGCGCGGGTGGCAGCGTCGGCGTCCCGCCGGTAGTCGTTCGACAGCAGGTAGTCGTACCGGGCGGTCTTGTCCGGGACGCCGAGCGCGCGCAGCAGCAGGTAGCTCGTCCAACCGGTCCGGTCCTTGCCGCTCGTGCAGTGGAACGCCAGGGGCGTCCGCGACCGGTCGGCGATGTCGCGCAGCGTCCGGCCGAAGGCCGCGCGGGAGCCGGCGTCGCCGACGAAGCTCCGGTACAGCACGCGCATGATCTCCGCGCCGCGCCCGCCGCCGAGCACGGACTCCTGCTTCGCGGGGTCCTTCGAGCCGATCGCGGCGTTCACGGCCGCGTACATGCCGGTGTCGGAGATCGGCCGGGCCGTCGCCGAGAGCCCCGGCGGCAGCCGGTCCGCGCCGTCGCCCGCGACCTCGCCCGGCGTGCGGAGGTCCACGACCTCGCGGATGCCGAGCCGGGCCAGCGCGCCGAGGTCGGCGTCCGTCGTGCGGTTCAGCGCGTCGGTCCGGAAGACGAGGCCGGACCGGACGCGCGCGTGCGACACCGTCCGGTATCCGCCGAGGTCGCGGAAGTTGACGGTGCCCTGCAGCGCGTCCCGCGCCTGCGCGACGGCCGCCGGGACGGGCGGGGGCCCGTCCCCCGCGCGGGGGCGGGGGAGGGGGGGGGGGCCCCGCCGCGACCGCGGCGGGGGAGGCGAACAGGCCGCCGACCGCGATGAGCGCGGCGACGCCCGCGCCACGAATCGAAGGCATGGGGATCCTCCTGGAAGGGGGTGAGAGGTGGCTCACACCGTAGGAACCCCTGCCGCGCGCGCTTGCGCGCCTTCCCGATGAGCGGGAGACCGCCTCCAGTCAGCGCAGCCGCGGGTGCGGGCCCGCGGTGAACAGGGCCCGCCACACGTCGCGGGCGGTGGTGAGCAGCGGCGGGACGATCCGGCGCGCGTCCATCCGGGCCGGCGGCCCGCAGACGGAGATCGCCGCGACCCCGCGCCCGGTGGCGTCGCGCAGCGGCGCGGCGACGCAGGACACGCCCCGGTGCCCCTCCTCGCGGTCGAACGCGACGCCGTGGTCGCGGATGTAGGCCAGCTCGCGGCGGAGCGCGCCGGGGTCGGTGATCGTGAACTTGGTGCGGGCGGGCAGCCCGGCGGCGAGCGTCTCGGCCAGCTCGTCCTCGCCGGCGAACGCCAGCAGCGCCTTGCCCGCGCCGGTGCAGTAGGCGGGCTGCCGGCCGCCGAGCCGGGACGGCACGCGCTCCTCCGTCCCGCCGCCGATCTTCTCCAGGTAGACGATCTCGGGGCCGTCCAGCACGGCCAGGTGCACCAGCGCGCCGGTCGCCTCGTGCAGCCGGCGCAGATGCGGAAGGGCCGTCTCGCGCAGCCGGTTCTGGTGGACCGCGAGCGCGCCGAGTTCGAGCAGGCCGAGGCCGAGCCGGTAGCGCGACCCGGTCCGCTCCAGGGCGCGCAGCTGGACGAGCTGGTCGAGGATGCGGTGCACCGACGACCGGGGCAGCCCGGTGCGCCGGACCACCTCGCTCATCGACAGCTCGGGGCTCGTGCTCGTGAAGGAGTACAGGATGCGCGCCGCACGGGCCAGCATCGAGGTCTCCAGGGGCGGCTCGGTCGCCGCGGCGGGTGCCGGCATGGGCTGATTCCTCCCGGCTTGTCTCCCGCTCAGCGGGAAGTCGTTATTTCTAATTGGAACACCATGCCTAGCGTGCACGCAACTCCCGGGTGAGCCGGATCACCCGGAACGGCGATCCGGGAGACGAGTGTCCGAGCGAGGAGCGAGCATGAGCGAGCAGGTTCTGGAGGCGGTGCGCGACCTCGTGCCCGCGATCGCGGAACGGGCCGGCGAGGCCGAGGAGGCGCGCCGGGTCCCGGAGTCCACGATCAAGGAGCTGGCCGGGACGGGGTTCTTCCGGCTGCTGCAGCCGAAGGCGTTCGGCGGCCACGAGGCCGACCCGGTCACGTTCTACACGGCCGTCCGGGAGATCTCCGCGGCCTGCGGGTCGACCGGCTGGGTCGCCTCGGTCGTCGGCGTGCACCCCTGGCAGCTCGGCCTGTTCCCGGTCCGGGCGCAGGAGGAGGTGTGGGGCGCCGACCCGAACACGCGGATCTCCTCGTCCTACGCGCCGACCGGGAAGATCACGCCGGTGGACGGCGGGTTCCGGGTGAGCGGCCGGTGGAGCTTCTCCTCCGGCTGCGACCACGCCAACTGGGTGTTCCTCGGCGGGCTCGTCCCAGGACCTGACGGCAACCCGGTCGATATGCGGACGTTCCTGCTGCCCCGCGCCGACTACCGGATCGACGACGTGTGGCACACGATCGGGCTGCGCGGCACCGGCAGCAACGACATCGTCGTCGAGGACGCGTTCGTCCCCGAGCACCGGACGCTGAGCTTCACCGACACCTCCGCCTGCGCCTGCCCCGGCCACGAGGTCAACAAGGCGCCGCTGTACAGGCTGCCGTTCGCGGCGGTGCTCTCCACGACGATCAGCATGCCGATCGCGGGCATCGCGCAGGGCGCGCTGGACGCCTACCTGAAGGCGACCCGCGAGCGCATCCGCGTCTCCTACGGCGGCCAGAAGGTGGCCGAGGACCCGCACGCGCAGGTCCGCATCGCCACCGCCGCCGGCGAGATCGACGCCGCGTGGACGCTGATGGAGCGCAACATCCGGGAGCTCATGGCGGCGGCCGAGGCGGGGGAGGAGTACTCGCTGAAGCTGCGGCTGCGCACCCGCCGCGACCAGGTCATGGCGACCGCCCGCGCGATCCGCGCCGTCGACCTGCTGTTCGAGAACGCGGGCGGCCACGCGCTCAAGGAGGGCCACCCGGTGCAGCGCGGCTGGCGCGACGCGCACGCCGGGCGCGTCCACGCCGTCAACGACCCGGAGCGGGCGCTGACCCTGTACGGCATGGGCGCGCTGGGCCTCGAGGTGACGGACACGATGATATGAGCGGCCCGGACTCCGCAGCCGGATTCCGGGACGTGCTCGGCCGGTTCGCGTCCGGCGTCACCGTCGTCACGTCCGTGGACGCCGACGGGCGGCCGGCGGGCCTGGCCTGCCAGTCGTTCGCGTCGCTGTCGCTGGACCCGCCGCTGGTGATGTTCTGCGTGGCCCGGACGTCCACGAGCTGGCCGCGCATCGCCGCGACCGGCCGCTTCGCCGTCAACGTCCTCGCCGAGGACCAGCGGGAGGTGTGCCGGGCGTTCGCGGTGAGCGGCGCCGACAAGTTCGCCGGCGTCGGCTGGACGGCCTCGCCGCACGGCACCGCGCACCTTGACGGGGCGCTCGCCGCGATCGACTGTGCGATCGAGGACGTCCACGAGGCCGGCGACCACCTCATCGTGGTGGGCGCCGTCCGCGAGCTGCACGAACGGCGCGACCACGGCCCGCTGCTGTACTTCCGCGGCGGGTACGCCGCCGGCGCCTTCCACTAGCCGAGAAGGGACCCATGCAAGCAGAACACGAGTACGACGTCGTGGTGGTCGGCTCCGGCGCGGGCGGGCTCACCGCGGCGGTCACCGCCCGGGCGCACGGCCTGACCGCGCTGGTGGTGGAGAAGACCGACCGGTACGGCGGGTCGACGGCACTGTCCGGCGGCGCGGTCTGGATCCCGAACAACCTCTACCTGGAGGAGGCCGGCCGGCACGACACCCTGGAGAACGCGCGCGCCTACATGGACGCGACGGTCGGCGACCGGGTACCGGGCGAGCGCAAGCACGCTTACCTGACGCGCGGCCCCGAGATGCTGCGCTTCCTGCGCGACCGGACGCGCTGGGTGCGGTTCGAGTACACACCGGGCTACTCCGACTACTACCCGGAGGCGCCCGGCGGGAAGCCGGAGGGCCGCTCCGTCGAGCCGTGCATCGTCGACGGCCGCAAGCTCGGCCCCGAGTTCGCCAGGATGCGCCGCGCCGGACTGCCGACGTACGGGATGACGATGACGTCCGCCGACTTCGGCAAGCTCAACATGGTCACCCGGACGTGGAAGGGCAAGCGGACGGCGATGCGCGTCGGCCTCCGCGCGGTCGGCGCCCTGCTGACCGGCCGGAGGCTGCTGTCGCTCGGGGAGGCGCTGATCGCCCGGCTGCGGCTCTCCCTCGCCGAGGCGGGCGGCGAGCTGTGGCTGTCCAGCCCGTTCCAGGACCTGGTCGTCGAGGACGGCCGGGTCACCGGGGTCACGGTCCGGCGCGGCGGCCGGGACGTGACGGTCCGCGCGCGGCGCGGCGTCGTCCTGGCGGCGGGCGGGTTCTCCCACGACCAGGCGCTGCGCGAGCAGTACCTCCCCACCCCGACCAGCACGGAGTGGACGCACGCCGCCGAAGGGCAGACCGGCGACACGCTCCGCGCCGGGCAGAGCCTCGGCGCCGCGACCGACCTGATGGGCAAGGTGTGGGGCGCGCCGTCCGTCCCGACCCCCGACGGCCGGCTGTTCTTCCTCGTCGCCGACCGCGCCATCCCGTCCATGATGATCGTGGACGGGACCGGGGAGCGGTACGCGCGCGAGTCGCTGCCCTACCACGAGTTCGTCGACCGGATGTACGAGCGCGGCATGCCCGCGATGGACTCCTGGATGATCATCGACGCGCGCGCCAAGGCCCGCTACGTGTTCGTCGGGCTGTTCCCCGGCCAGCCGTTCCCGAAGAAGTGGCGGGAGAGCGGCTTCCTCAAGACGGGGGACACGCCCGCCGAACTGGCCGCGCAGATCGGCGTCCCGCCCGGCCGGCTCGAAGCGGCCTTCAAACGGTTCAACGAGTTCGCGCGCGCCGGCAAGGACGCCGACTTCGGACGCGGCGACAGCGCCTACGACAACTACTACGGCGACCCGACGCTGCCGAACCCGAACCTCGCACCGCTGGAGAAGGGCCCGTTCTACGCGGTCCCGGTCGTCCCCGGCGACATCGGCACCAAGGGCGGCCTCGTCACCGACGCCGACGCCCGCGTGCTGCGCGCGGACGGGTCCGCGATCGAGGGCCTGTACGCCACCGGGAACTGCTCGTCGGCGGTGACCGGCGAGACCTACCCGGGCCCCGGCGCCACCATCGGGCCCGCCATGACGTTCGGCTACGCCGCCGCCACCCACATCGCCACCCACATCGCCACCCGGGCAGCCACCGTCCAGGCCGCCGGCGACGAGCCGGCCACGCAAGGAGGCACATCATGAACCACCGCGTCATCGAGGCCGCAGCGCCGCCGGAGCGGTTCGCCCGGGGCTGGCACTGCCTCGGCCTGGCGGACGCGTTCCGCGACGGCGAGCCCCACGCCGTCGAGGCGTTCGGCACCAAACTCGTCGTGTTCCAGGGCGAGAGCGGCGAGCTGAACGTCCTCAACGGCTACTGCCCCCACATGGGCGGCGACCTCACCCAGGGCACCGTCAAGGGCGACGCCATCGCCTGCCCGTTCCACGACTGGCGCTGGGGCGGCGACGGCAAGTGCGCGGGCATCCCCTACGCCAAGCGGGCGCCGCGCGGCGCCCGGACCCGGGCGTGGCCGGTGCTGGAGGAGAACAAGCAGCTGTTCGTCTGGAACGACCCGCAGGGCAACCCGCCGCCGCCCGAGGTGACGATCCCGCGGATCGAGGGCGCCTTCAGCGACGAGTGGAGCGGCTGGACCTGGAACACGCTGCGGGTGGACGGCTCGCACTGCCGCGAGATCGTCGACAACGTCGTGGACATGGCGCACTTCTTCTACATCCACTACGCGCTGCCGACCTACTTCAAGAACGTCTTCGAGGGGCACGTCGCCGCCCAGTACTTCGACGGGACGTCCCGCGACGACGCCTACCTCGGGTTCGTCCCGGGCCCGCCGCAGAAGATCGACCAGAAGTCCGAGGCCGCCTACTACGGCCCGTCCTACATGATCGACTACCTCTGGAACGAGGCGGAGGACATGACGGTCGAGACCGTCCTGATCAACTGCCACTACCCGATCAGCCCGACCTCGTTCATGCTCCAGTGGGGCGTGATCGTCAAGAAGTTCCCCGGCATGTCCGCCGAGGAGGCCGACGCGACGGCCGCGCAGGTCGCCGAAGGCGTCGGGCTCGGCTTCATGCAGGACGTCGAGATCTGGAAGAACAAGACCGCCATCGACAACCCGCTGCTGTGCGACCAGGACGGCCCCGTGTACCAGCTGCGCCGCTGGTACGACCAGTTCTACGTGGACGTCGAGGACGTCACGCCGGAGATGACCGACCGGTTCGAGTTCGAGATCGACACCTCCCGCGCCGTGGAGAACTGGCGCACGGAGGTCGCCGAGAACGTGGCGAACGGCGTGTCGTTCTCCGCGATCCCCGAGTCGATGCGGGCCTAGCGGATGCAGCCGGTCGACTGCCGGGCGTGCGGGGCCCGCGTCCTGGCCGAGAAGAACAGCCCGCCGCACACGAGCGTGCAGTGGACCGCCGCGGCCGGCGCCGCCTGCGGGGAGATCGCCCCGCGGGTGGCGGCCGGCGAGCCCGGCGCCCGCATCCCGCACTGCGGCGCGCTGCGCGCGTCCATCGAATGGGCGGTCGCCGAGGGCCTGGTGCGGATCGAGAACCCGGAGTGAGGGGTGGGGATGGCAAGCGGCGGCCACCGGCGCGGTGTTCGTCCCGATGGACGTGACGAGCGAGGACGACTGGGAGCGCGCGGTCGCGACCGCCGTCGACCGGTTCGGAAAGCTGAACGTGCTGGTCAACAACGCGGGGATCCTGCGGCACCGGCTGCTCACCGACATGACGCGCGAGCAGTTGCAGCAGGTCCTCGACGTGAACCTGGTCGGCCCGTGGCTCGGGATGCGGGCGGTGGTCGGGCCGATGAAGGCGGCGGGCGGCGGCTCGATCGTCAACACGTCCTCGATCGAGGGCTACGCGGCGGCGGGACTGTCGGCGTACGCGGCGAGCAAGTTCGGCGTCCGCGGCATCACCAAGGCCGGCGCCCAGGAGCTCGGCAGGTTCGGCATCCGGGTCAACTCGATCCACCCCGGCGGGATCGCGACGGAGCCACTGCACCGGGACCGAGATCCTCGTGGACGGGGGTCTGCTCAGCGGCCCCGGCTACTGACCGGGCCGGGCGGGACGCCGCTCGCCCGTCCCGCCCGGTTCGCGCCCTATGCGGCGGAGGATCGCGGGGTTACGTTGTGGTGTATCCCACCCATGGACCGCGATCCGGGAGGTCAGGCGCGTGAAGACCAGGGCAGCAGTACTCGCGGGACCCGGCAAGCCATTCGAGATCACCGAGCTCGACCTGGACGGCCCGAAGGACGGCGAGGTCCTCATCCGCTACGTGGCGGCCGGCCTGTGCCACTCCGACCTGCACCTCACCGACGGGGATCTGGTGCCGCGGTTCCCGATCGTCGGCGGGCACGAGGGCGCCGGCGTCATCGAGGAGGTCGGCGCCGGCGTCACCAAGGTCGCGCCGGGCGACCACGTCGTGTGCAGCTTCATCCCCAGCTGCGGGACGTGCCGCTACTGCTCCACCGGGCGGCAGAGCATCTGCGACATGGGCGCCACCATCCTGAACGGCGACATGCCCGACGGGACGTTCCGCTTCCACGGCGGCGGCGAGGACTTCGGCGCCATGTGCATGATCGGCACGTTCAGCCAGTACGCGACGATCTCCCAGCACTCGGTGGTGAAGGTCGACGAGTGGCTGCCGCTGGAGACGGCGGTGCTGGTCGGCTGCGGCGTCCCGACCGGCTGGGGGAGCGCGGTGTACGCGGGCGGCGTCCGTCCCGGCGACACCGTCGTGGTGTTCGGGATCGGCGGCATCGGCATCAACGCCGTCCAGGGCGCCCGGCACGCGGGCGCGGCCAACATCGTGGCGGTGGACCCGATCGCGTTCAAGCGCGAGAAGGCCCTCGAACTCGGCGCCACGCACGCCTTCGGCGACGCGGACGAGGCGCTCGCCAAGGTGATGGAGCTGACCTGGGGGCAGGGCGCCGACCAGGCGCTGGTGACGGTCGGCGTGGTGGACGAGGACGTCGTGAGCGCCGCGTTCAACGTGACCGGCAAGGGCGGCACGCTGGTGGTGACCGGGCTCGCGCATCCGGAGAAGCTCACGATCCACGTGTCCGGCGCCGTCCTGACGCTCTTCGAGAAGACGATCAAGGGGTCGCTGTTCGGGTCGGCGAACCCGCAGTACGACATCCCGCGCCTGCTGCGCCTGTACGACCAGGGCAAGCTCGACCTGGACGCGCTCGTGACCAGGCGGTACACGCTCGACCAGGTCAACGAGGGCTACCAGGACCTGCGCGACGGCAAGAACATCCGGGGCGTGATCGTGCACGAGCACTGACGCGCCGCCCGCTCCGCACCGCCCCGCGGCCCCGGCCGCGGGGCGGTTCCTTTGTTGGCGCTGCGCCAATAGCTATTGTCACTCCGCCAATAAGCGCCTAGACTCCGAGTCGATCCGGTGCCGGCCGCTCGCGCGCCCTAGGGTTGCGGCCGGCACCGGTTCTCCCGCCCGCGCGCGGGTAGGGCCCCGGCATGATCGATGCGGTGCTCTTCGACGTCGACGGAACGCTGGTCGACACCAACTACCTGCACGCCGCGACGTGGTGGCAGGCGTTCCTGCAGTACGGCCACACGGTCCCGATGGCGAACGTCCACCGGGCGATCGGGATGGGGTCGGACAAGCTGCTCGACCACCTGCTCCCGGACGACCGGGACCCCGACGCCGACGACGCGATCCGGTCGGCGCACAGCGCCCTCTACGCGCAGTACTGGACGCGGCTGAAGCCGTTCGACGGCGCCGCCGACCTGCTGCGCGCATGCCACGGGCGGGGGAGCCGGGTGGTGCTGGCCAGCTCCGCCGCCGAGCCCGAGCTGAAGGCGCTGCGCGCCGCGCTCGACGCCGACGACGCGATCGACGAGGCCACGTCGTCCTCGGAGGTGGAGGCGAGCAAGCCGTCCCCCGACCTCGTCGAG
The DNA here is from genome assembly GCF_039529375.1 of Actinomadura napierensis. Classification (NCBI taxonomy): domain Bacteria; kingdom Bacillati; phylum Actinomycetota; class Actinomycetes; order Streptosporangiales; family Thermomonosporaceae; genus Actinomadura; species Actinomadura napierensis. The sequence continues at coordinate 34,840 of NZ_BAAAMR010000016.1, read as the reverse complement.
CTGGCGATGGAGCGCGCCGGCGTCCCCGCGTCGCGCGCGGTGTTCGTCGGCGACACCCGCTGGGACGTCGAGGCCGCCGCGCGGGCGGGCATGCCGTGCGTGTGCGTCCTCAGCGGCGGGTGGAGCCGGGACGAGCTGAAGGAAGCGGGCGCGGCGGCCGTCTACGACGACCCCCGCGCCCTCCTCGGCGATCTGGACGGGAGCCCGCTCGCCGGAGCGGGCTCCCGGACCTGATCAGGTCATGATCAGGAGGCGCGCTCGCGTTCGGCCGCGAGCTGCAGCGCCACGTCGATGATCATGTCCTCCTGGCCGCCGACGTAGCCGGCCTCGCCGACCTTCTGCAGGATCTCGTGCGTCGGCACGCCGTAGCGCTCCGCGGCCCGCTCGGCGTGCAGCAGGAAGCTGGAGTACACGCCCGCGTAGCCCTGCGTGATCGCGCCCCGGTCCGCGAACGGCAGCCGGTGCAGGAACGGCTTCACCACGTCGTCCGCGGCGGCCATCGCACCCTGCACGTCCACGCCGGTCGGGATGCCGAGCCGCTCGAACGTCGCGACCAGCACCTCGGTCGGCGAGTTGCCCGCGCCCGCGCCGAGCGCGCACAGCGCCCCGTCGATCTGCAGGGCGCCGTTCTGCTGCGCCAGCACCGAGTTCGCGACGCCGAGCGAGAGGTTCTGGTGGCCGTGGAAGCCGACCTGCGCCTCGTGCCCGATCTCCTTGACCAGCGCGCTGACCCGCTCCTGCGCGTCGCCGAGCACCAGCGCGCCCGCCGAGTCGACGACGTACACGCACTGCGCGCCGCCGTCCACCATGATCCGCGCCTGCTTCGCCAGCTCCTGCGGGCCGACCCGGTGCGACAGCATCAGGAACCCGACGGTCTCCATGCCGAGCTCGCGGGCCGCGGCGAAGTGCTGCAGCGACACGTCCGCCTCGGTGCAGTGCGTGGCGACCCGCGCCACCCGCGCGCCCGCGTCGTGCGCCATCTTCAGGTCGTTCACCGTGCCGAGGCCCGGCAGCAGCAGCACCGCGATCTTCGCCTGCGTCGCCTCGTCCACGGCGGCGGCGACGAGCTTGACGTCGTCCTCCAGCGAGAAGCCGTAGTTGAAGGACGAGCCGCCGAGGCCGTCGCCGTGCGTCACCTCGATGACCTCGACGCCCGCCCCGTCCAGCGCGTGCACGACGCCGCGGACCTGCTCCTCGGTGAAGCGGTGCGCCATCGCGTGGCTGCCGTCCCGCAGCGTCGAGTCGGTGATCCTGATCTTCTCTGCGGTCTGCTCGGTCATGAGGTGGCCTTCCTGCGCGCGAGCTGCTCGCCCACCCGGGCGGCGGCCGCGGTCATGATGTCGAGGTTGCCGGCCCACGGCGGCAGGTAGTCGCCGTTCCCGCGGACCTCCAGGAAGACCGCCACGCGCGCCATCCCGTTCCACAGGTCGCTGGGCCCGTCGAACTGCGGCTCCGCGCGCAGCGTGTACCCGGGGACGTACGTGGCGACCTCGCCGACCATCTTCTCGATCGACGCGGCGATCGCCTTGGTGTCGGCGTCGGACGGGATCGCGCAGAACACCGTGTCCCGCATGATCATCGGTGGGTCGACCGGGTTCAGGATGATGATCGCCTTGCCCCGGGCCGCGCCGCCGACCTGCTCGATCGCGCGCGCCGTGGTCTCGGTGAACTCGTCGATGTTCGCCCGGGTGCCGGGACCTGCGGACCGCGAGGAGATCGACGCGACGATCTCCGCGTACGGCACCGGGACGACCGACGACACCGCGTGCACGATCGGGATCGTCGCCTGCCCGCCGCAGGTGATCATGTTGAGGTTCGGCACGTCCGACAGCGTGTCCAGGTTCACCGGCGGGCACACCAGCGGCCCGGTGGCGGCGGGCGTCAGGTCGATCGCGGTGATCCCGGCCTCTTCGTAGCGCGGGGCGTTGGCGAGGTGCGCCTTCGCCGACGTGGCCTCGAACACCAGGTCGGGCAGGGTCGGCTGGTCCAGCAGCCAGTCCACGCCCTCCGCCGACGCCGGCACGCCCATCTCGCGGGCGCGGGCCAGGCCGTCGGACTCCGGGACCACCCCGACCATCGAGTGGACGTCGATCAGCTCGCTGCGCTTCAGCTTGACCAGCAGGTCGGTGCCGATGTTGCCCGGCCCGACGATGGCGGCCGTCAGCTTGCCCGTGCCTTCTCGAGGGGGGACGACCCCCCGCGCCCCCCGGGTCGCTTCGCTCATTCGCGCTCCTCCTTTCCGAACCGTGCGGTGACGGAACCGATCCCGGCGAACGTCGCCGTGAGCGTCTCTCCTGGCGCGACCGGGACGGCCGCGGTGATCGAACCGGGCAGCACCACGTGCCCGGCCTCCAGCGCGATGCCGCGCTCGCCCAGCACGTTGGCCAGCCACACCAGCGCGTTGATCGGCGAGCCCAGCACCGCACCGCCCGCGCCGGTGTCGATCAGGTTCCCGTCGCGGTGCAGCAGGCAGCCCATCAGCGCGAGGTCGAGGTCGCCCAGCCGGACCGGCCGGGTGCCGAGCACCAGGCCGCCGCTGGAGGCGTTGTCGGCGATCGTGTCCGGGAGGGTGATCTTCCAGTCCGCGATCCGCGAGTCGATGACCTCCAGCGCGGGCAGCACGTACTCCACCGCGGCGACCGCGTCGGCGGCCGTCGCGCCCGGCCCGGACAGCGGCCGGCCGAGCACGAACGCGACCTCCGGCTCCACCCGGGGCTGCAGGAACCGGCCCGCGTCGATCGGGGCGCTCTCCGGCAGGAACATCGAGTCGAGCAGGATCCCGAAGTCCGGCTGGTCCACGCCCATCTGGCGCTGCATCGCGGCCGACGTCAGGCCCACCTTGTGGCCCTTGATCCGGGCGCCCGCGGCGGTCCACGCGTCCGACTGGGCGCGCTGGATCGCGTACGCGTCGTCCACCGACATGTCGGGGTGCGACGCGGTCAGGGGCGGGATCGGGACGCCGGAGGCGTACGCGTCGAGCAAAGCCGTCGCGGCCTTCTCCACTGAACCCGGGTCCATGGCCGTTCCTTTCGTTGTCTCTGCGCCGAGCCTTCCGCGCCGGAGGCCGTCCCGGCAACGCGGTCGTCCCGCGTGGTGGGACACGTCTTCTACAGTGAGGCCATGCCGTCCGACGACACCTTCCTGCGCCGCGCCGTCGCGGTGCTGACCGCCTTCCGGGCGGACGACGACGGCCTGGGCGCGGCGGAGCTGGCGCGGCGCAGCGGCCTGCCGCGCTCGACGGCGCACCGCATCGCGCTCGACCTGGTGGAGGCGGGCCTGCTGGAGCGGCAGGGCCCCCGGGTGCGGCTCGGCCTCAAGCTGTTCGAGATCGGCCAGCGGGTGCCCCGGCAGCGCGTGCTGCGGGACGCGGCCGTGCCCTACATGTCCGACCTGCGGGAGGCGACGCGGCAGACCGTGCACCTCGCGGTCCTGGAGGGCGCCGAGGTCGTGTACGTGGAGATCCTCGGCGCCTCCGACGCGCCGAAGATGCCGTCGCAGGTCGGCGGGCGGCTGCCCGCGCACGCCACCGGCGTCGGCAAGGCGATCCTGGCGTTCTCGCCGCCCGAGGTCGTCCAGCGGGTGCTGGACGCAGGGCTGGTCAAGGTCGGCGAGCGGACGGTCGTCGCGCCCGGCCTGTTCACCCGGGAGCTGGCCAGGATCCGCGAGGAGGGCGTCGCCTACGACCGGGAGGAGTCGGGCAACGGCATCCTGTGCGCCGCCAGCCCCGTCCTCGGCCCGGACGGCGAGGCGATCGGCGCGCTGTCGGTGTCCGGCTGGTCCAACCGCATGCGCCTGGCCGCGGTCGCCCCCGCCGTCCACACCGCCGCGCTCACCCTCTCCCGGACGCTCGCGCACCGCTGACCTCGCCGGGGAGGTGGCGGGCGAGGAGCTGGGCGAGGTGCTCGCCGGGGCGGCCGGCGAGGTCGTCGAGCTGGGTGCGGCAGCTGAAGCCGTCGGCCAGGACGACGTCGTCCTCGGCGGCGCCGCGGACGGCGGGGAGGAGCGCGTGTTCGGCGATCGCGACGGAGACGTCGTGGTGTCCCTTCTCGACGCCGAAGTTGCCGGCGAGGCCGCAGCAGCCGCCGAGCCTGCCGACCTCGGCGCCCGCGTCCTTGAGCAGGGCGGCGTCCTTGTTCCAGCCCATGACGGCGTGGTGGTGGCAGTGCGGCTGTGCGACCCCGGTGACGCCGGTCAGGTCGGGCGGCGACCAGTCGGGCGTCTCGGCGAGCAGCTCGGCGAGGGTGCGGGTCGCGGCGGCGACCTCGCGGGCGGCGGCCGCGTCGGCGCCGCGCAGGAGCTCCTCGGCGTCCGAGCGGAGCACGCCGGTGCAGGACGGTTCCATGCCGACGACCCGGGCTCCCCGCCGCACGTGCGGCAGAAGGGCCTGGACGGTGCGCCGCAGCTGGGCGCGGGCGCCGTCGAGCTGCCCGGTGGAGATCCAGGTGATGCCGCAGCACACCGGCCGTTCGGTGACGGCCACGCGGTAGCCGGCGTGTTCGAGGACCTTGACGGTGGCGTCGGCGACGTCGGGGGAGAAGGCGTCGGTGAAGGTGTCGACGAACAGGACGACGTCGCCGTTGCGGCCGGCGGGGCTGCGGTGGGAGGCGAACCGGCGGCGGAAGGTCACCGGCGCGAACGCGGGCAGTGAGCGGCGGCGGTCGATGCCGGCGCTCCAGGCGACGAGCGGGCGCAGCGCCTGCGACTGCATCGCGGTGTTCATCAGCTTCACTGCGGCCGGTGCCTTCGCGGCCAGGCGCGTCCAGCGGGGCAGCCATCCCAGCGCGTAATGGGCACGGGGGCGGAGCCTGCGCCGGTAGCGCTGGTGGAGGGCCTCGGCCTTGTAGGAGGCCATGTCGATTCCGGTGGGGCAGTCGGACGCGCACCCCTTGCAGGATAGGCAGAGGTCGAGCACGTCGTGCACGGCCCGGGTCTTCCAGCCGTCCGGGCCGAGGTGGCCGGACACGACGTCCTGCAGGACGCGGGCCCGCCCTCGCGTGGTGTCCTTCTCCTCGCGGGTGGCCAGGTAGGAGGGGCACATCACCCCGCCGGTCCCGGTGTTGTCGGCGCGGCACTTGCCGACGCCGGTGCAGCGGTGCACGGCCCGCGACAGGTCGCCGCCGTTGTGGCGGTAGGCCAGGCCCAGCGTCGGCAGTTGCGCGCGGGTGACCGGGGGAATGCCCGCCATCCGCACGTCGGCGTCCACGGGCGCGGGCCGGACGATGATCCCGGGGTTCAGCAGGTCATCGGGGTCGAAGAGGTCCTTGACCTGCGCGCACAGCGCGAGCGCCTCGGGGGAGTACATGTGGGGTAGCAGTTCGCCGCGCGCCCGCCCGTCGCCGTGCTCACCGGACATCGTGCCGCCGTGCCGTGCCGCGAGGGCCGCCGCGTCGTTCAGGAAGTCGCGGAAGACGCGCGTGCCGCCGGGGCGGTCGAACGGGAAGTCGATGCGGACGTGCACGCATCCGTCGCCGAAGTGCCCGTACGGGACGCCGAACAGGCCGTGCTCGCCGAGGAGCGCCTCGAACTCGCGCAGGTAGGAGCCGAGCCGCTCCGGCGGGACGGCTGCGTCCTCCCAACCGGCGTGCGCCTGCCTGCCGTCCGGGGTACGCGCCACCAGGCCCGAGCCGTCCTCGCGGATCCGCCACAGCGCGTCGGCCAGCGTCATGTTCTCGACCAGCATCGAGCCGGCGCTCGCCGAGTCGGCGACGACGCGCCGCGCGGTCTCCCGCAGCGCGCCGATCTCCGGGCCGGCCAGCTCCACCAGCAGCCAGCCCGATCCGTCCGGCAGCGGCGGCACGGCGTCCGGCCCGCGCCGGTCCCGCACGACGTTCGTGATCCGGGAGTCGAGCCCTTCGCAGGCGACCGGGCCGTGCGGCAGGATCGCTGGGACGGCGTCCGCCGCCTCCGCCATCGAGCCGTACCCGAGCACGACCAGCAGCCTGCAGGCGGGTTCACGGACCATCCGCAGCCGCGCCGCCAGCGTCACCGCGAGGGTCCCCTCGGTGCCGACCAGCGCCCGCGCGACGTCGAAGCCCTTCTCCGGCAGCAGATGCTCCAGGGAGTAGGCCGACACCTGCCGGCCGAACCGCCCGAACTCGGTCCGGATCAGCGCGAGATGCCCGCCGACCAGGTCCCGCAGCCGCTCCAGCAGCGGGCCGCCGGCGGCGGGTCCCGGGACGTCGCCGAGCCGCAGCCGCTCCCCGGAACCGGTGACGGCGTCGAGGCCGAGCACGTTGTCGGAGGTGCGCCCGTAGCCGAGCGCCCGCGACCCGCAGGCGTTGTTGCCGATCATCCCGCCGAGCGTCGCGCGCGTCCGGGTGGACGGGTCGGGCCCGAACCGCAGCCCGTGCGCGCCGGCGACCTGGTGCAGCCGCGCCTGGACGATCCCGGGCTCGACCAGGGCGGTCCCGGCGTCCGGGTCGATCTCCAGGACGCGGTTCAGGTGCCGGCTCGCGTCCACGACGACACCGGGCCCGACCGCGTTGCCCGCAATGGACGTGCCCGCGCCGCGCATCGTCAGCGGCGCCCCGTACTCCCGGCAGACCGCCAGCACCGCGGGCAGCTCCTCGGTGTCCCGGGGCGTCACCACCACCTGGGGCGCGACGCGGTACAGCGAGGCGTCCGAGGAGTACATCGACCGGGCCAGCGCCGAGTCGTCCACGCCGCCGACGCCGGCGCGCCGCAGTGCCTCCACGAGACCGCCGTGATCGCTCACATCCGCCCCTTCGCCTGGACCGCCGCCCGCGGCGGCGCCTTGCGGACGACGGTAGTACCGCGCCGCCCCGGTCGCGGTGACCGGGCGCCGGGTGGGTCGCGCCCGGCGCCCGGCGTGGCCGCGCCGGGCGAATCCCGATGGCCGCTCACCGCGGCCCCTTTTCGGAGAACGGTCGTTTAAATACGACAAAGCAGGCATTCAGAACTGATCAAGGAGTTGGGCGGCCAAAGGAGGCGGTGTCCCGACGGTTAGCACTACATGCCCTTGTTGCACACGTTGAATTCTGCCTACACTCGCCCGTGTCAGGTGAGTTTCCTCAGTGGTCAGACAAATGGAGGACGACAACGTGACCGACGTGTCGGAAGAATGTCCGCCGTCTTATCCGCACTCGGCGGAGGCGAAGGAGTCGCTGTTCGCCGCGTTCGATCCGGCGCTCTTCCGAAGGAATTCCGAGGCGGTCGTCGCGCGGCTGGAGTCGCATCTGGCCGACCTGTCGGTCCGCGGCCTGGACCTGTCCGACCCGGGCGCGCTGTCGCGGGCCGCGCGGGCGCTCATGACCACCGAGCGCGAGACCATCGCCGACTTCGACGACAAGCGGCTCGCCGCGATCGTCGACCTCTACGTCCGCACCGGGATCCAGGTGCACTCGCCCGGCTACATGGGCCGGCAGTTCTCCGGCACCGTCCCGCTGGCCGGCGTGGTCGACTTCGTCGGCTCGGTCGTCAACCAGCCGTCGTCCTACTACGAGGCCGGCCAGCTGCCGATCACCGCCGAGCGGATCATGGCCGACGAGCTCAACCGCTTCATCGGCTGGGAGCCGGGCCGGTTCGCGATGGTCACCACGTCCGGCGGCTCGCTGGCCAACCTCACCGCGCTGCTGGCCGCCCGCAACCGCGCCTGCCCCGGCATCTGGGCGCGCGGCGAGCACCGCGGCCGCGGCCGCCCGGCGATCGCCGTCGGCGAGGACGTGCACTACAGCGTGACCCGCGCGGCCGGCATCCTCGGCATCGGCGAGTCCCGGATCGTCCGGCTCCCGCTGGACCGGCGCGGCCGGATCGCCGCCCGCCGGGTGCCCGCCGTGCTCGCCGCCGCCGAGCGCCGCGGCCTGGAGGTCTTCTGCATGGTGGCGTCGGCCGGCACCACCGCGCTCGGCGCCTTCGACCCGATCGACGAGCTGGCCGGCATCGCCGCCGGGCGCGGCATCTGGCTGCACGTGGACGGCGCGCACGGCGCCAGCCTCCTGGTCTCCGACGCGCTGCGGCACCGGCTGCGCGGCATCGAGAAGGCCGACTCGCTGACCTGGGACGCGCACAAGCTGATGTTCGTCCCGGCGCCCTGCACGATGCTGTTCTACCGGAACGCGCAGGACGCGCCCGGCGCCTTCCAGCGCCGCGTCGCCAGCTACGTCTTCGACGAGGAACCGGACGCGCACTGCGAGTTCGACAGCGGCGACAGGAACGTCGAATGCACGAAACGCCCGATGATCATGCCGTTGTGGACGCTCTGGGCGATGTACGGGCGCGCGCTGTTCGCCGAGAAGATCGAGCATTTGTGCCGCACCACGAATGAGGCTTACGGCGTCCTTACCGAGGAACCCGACTTCGAGACCCTGCACCAGCCGGAAGCCAACATTCTCTGTTTCCGCTACCGCCCGCAAGGAATAGGCGAGGACCAGGTCCACCGCCTCCAACTGCGGATCAGGAAACAGGTCAGGCTGGCCGGCCGGTTCTTCATTTCCAAGGTGAACGTGCGGGGCGTCGCCGCCCTGCGCGTCGTCCTGATGAACCACCAGGTGAGCGCCGAGCATTTCCGGATGCTCCTCGCCGAGATCAGGACCACCGGCGAGCGCCTGCTCCGCGACGACGACCTCGCCTGACGGCCCGCCCGTCCCCGCAGGACATCTCTCGCAAGACCCGGCATCACGAACCCGTGACGAACAGGAGAGCACCTATGACCTCGATGATCCTCGCCCCACCCGGGCGATCACCCGGAGACGGCGCGGAACTGGCGGCGCGGCTGATCCCCGAGGAGGAGATGCGGCCCTGGTCGGTGGACGACGTCCCGGCGCTGCCCTCCTTCGCGAGCAAGATGCGCGAATGCGAGCGGATCTGCGGCGTCCCCTACAGCGAGACCCCGCACGAGATCCAGGACGCCCTGGTCCTCCGCCGCCTCGGCCAGATGATCAACACGGTGCTGCTCAACCCGCTGTGGCGGGAGCGGCTCGCCGCCACCGGAGTCACCGGCCCGCCCGCCACCTACGAGGAGTGGGAGCGGGTGCCGCTGTCGGACAAGACCGTCCAGCGCGACATGTTCATGGGCGCGCGCCCCGGCATGGTCGTGCCGCTCGGCCACGGCGGGTTCGAGGTGGTGGCCAGCGGCGGCACCAGCGACGGGCTGCCGCTGGAGATCGTCTACTCGCTGCGCGAGCTGCGCGACACCTACCGGATCGCGGGCGCCTTCATGGGCACCTACCAGCTCCGCGACCACCTGGCCGGCGGCGACCCGAAGTGGCTGTTCACCAACCTCGCCGACTACCAGATGTGGAGTAGCGGGACGATGGTCGGCGGCGTCCTGCAGCAGGTCCCCGGCGTCAACTACATCGGCGCCGGGCCCGTCACCGCGCCGGTGCTGGAGCACATGTTCTCCTACCCCGGCCCCAAGGCGATGATGGGGATCTCGGCGGGCATCGCGATCCTCGGCGACCTCGGCGCCGGGCTGAGCCGGGAGGCGCGGGAGAGCTTCCGCGTCGCGATGTACGGCAGCGGTGTGCTGCCGCACCGCAAGCGCGCCGAGCTGCGCGCGGTCTACCCCAACGTCGCCATCCTCAGCTACTTCGCCGCCACCCAGGCCGAGACGATCGGGCTCCAGCTCGACGACGACTCGCCCTGGCTGGCCTCGGTGCCGGGCCTGCACCTGGTCGAGATCGTCGACGAGTCGGGCCGCGCCGTCGCCGAGGGCGAGGAGGGCGAGCTGGTCGTCACCCGGCTGCACGCGCACGAGGCGCCGCTGCTGCGGCTCAAGCTCGGCGACCGGATGGTCCGCCGGCCCGCCCTCGACGGGCCCGGCCTGAAGACCGGCCGGTTCGAGTTCGCCGGCCGTACCGGCGACGTGCTGCACATCGGCGACAGCCAGTACTCGGCGGCGCTCGCCTACGCCGCCGTCCGGGAGGACCTGCGCAAGGCGACCGGCGTCGACCTGGACGAGGCCGCCCACGACCTCCAGTTCGTCAACCACCGCGAATGCAAGTCGATCACGCTGCTCGCCGCGGTCGACGACCCCGACGGCCTCGCGCACGCGGTGTCCGCCGCGCTCGGCCCGGCCGGCGTCCAGCGGGTGTTCGCCGGCGCGCTGCCCCGCTCCCTGTCGCTGTTCAACGACCGGGAGGCCACCCAGGCGGCGGTCGAGCGCACCGGCTACCGCTTCCACCTCGCGTTCGTACACCGGTCGTCCCCCGAGATCGAGCGGACGGCCGTCGGCAAGGTCCCCCTGGTCCGCGACCGGGGGTGACGTGCGGCAAGCAGCCCAGAACAGGAGAACCAGTGAATCCCCACGTCAACATCGTCGTCCTGGTGGACGCCGTCGGAGCCCTGTCCGACCAGACCCTGCACAACGGCAACCTCTCCCTGGTGGACGACGGGTCCTTCGGCAGCCGGGGGCAGGGCACCACCGAGCTGTGCACCGTCGTGATGCCGGGACAGGTCGTCCAGTGGACCGCGATCGCGATCGACGTCCAGACGACCGCCGAGATCTCCGCGATCACCTTCCTGCCGCCCGGCGGGACCGGCGCGGCCGGGGCGGAGCGGGCACCGGCCTGGGAGGCGCAGGACGGCGGCCACGAGAACCTCGACCTCAAGGTGTGGGAGGGGATCGTCCCCGCCCACCTCGTGCGCGGTGTGCCCTACCGGTACCGGCTGGAGGTGCAGATGCACGAGGGCCGCGACAGCCTCCTGCACATCGACACGCCCGCGCTGATGTGCGCGTGATCCGACCCGCGACCCGGAAGGCGGCCCCATGGCCCAGCAGCAAGGGATCATCGTCCTCGTCGACATCGCCAACGCGCTCCAGTCCCGGGCGCTGACCGGCAACGTCTACCTCTTCGACAACATGAGCTTCCTCGGCTCCACCGGCCAGGGCACCCCCGACCTGGTGACCATCTGCCCCGGCACGTACTGGTCGGACGGCTCGCAGGCCACCGAGCAGGTGCTGAACTGGCTGCCCTCGAGCCTCGGCTCCATCCCGCCGACCGTGCCCCGCAGCTACCACGCCGACCGGGCGCAGGCCGCCGACCAGGAGGCGCTGGAGGAGATCGCGGGCGTCGCCGACCGGGCCGAGGACCCGTCCGTCGACACCGCCGCCGAGCTGGAGGGGCTGCGGCGCCGCGTCGGCGCCCGCACCCGCCGCCGCGGCGGCCGCACCCCGGCCGCCGGGAAGATCCTCGACGTCACCGGCAACGTCGTCACCGCCGAGGGACAGGCCCACAACCACCCCAACCCCGTCATCACCGACATCACCGGGCCGGCCGTGGAGGAGAAGGTCATGTACCCGGCGCAGTACGGCTCGCCGGACATGGTGTCCGACGGCTGGTACTGGGCCGCGTCGGTCGACACCTCCCGCCCCGGCACCTACCGCTACACGATGCACATCCAGCTGCACGAGCTGGTGTGGCGCAACGGCGAACCGGCCTGGGAGCCGGTCGACTACACCTGCGACTCCGCCGTCAAGGTGATCAGCGACCCCAAGCGCAACGCCTTCACCGGGGCGGGGCTCGGCGTCCTGCCGATCCCCTGAGACCCGACGTCCGCCCGCAGCCCGAGCCTCGCCGCCCGAGCCCGAAACGGAGAGCCGATGCCCAGCAAGGCCAAGCCGCCCGAGTCCCGGCCCGTGTCGATCACCGCGGTGGTCGACCCGGTCGCCGCCCTCGCCTCCGGCACCCTGGAGGGGAACCTGTACCTGTACGACACCAACAAGGCCGAGGGGTCCACCGGATTCGGCACCCTCGACCTGCGCACCCGCGTGCGCTCCGGCGACCGGATCATCTGGAACGTCGTCGTCCTGGAATGCGAGACCTACGCCGCCCTCGACGAGATCGTGATCGACGAGAAGGTCTGCACGCCCGAACGGAAGACCTACCCCAACACCGACATCGCCTACTGGACCGCGACGGTGAAGCGGCACGTCACCGAGCCCGTGCCGTACCGGCTGAAGTTCCGGCTCGGCACCGTCACCGAGCCGTACGCCGTGTCGTCGCCGGCCCTGGTCGGGCAGGCGGCCGCGGGGAGGGAGCGCCGATGACCACCGAGACCCGCGGCCAGCTCAACTCCGTCCAGCTCAACGTCGTCACGCTGGTGAACATGGAGCGGGCCGCCGAGACCGGCTCGCTCGACGACGCCCTCTACATGATGGACAACAGCGTCGGCGGGGTCGGGCAGGGCACCGACCACCTGGAGACGATCTGCAAGCAGGGCCAGGTGATCAACTGGATCATCCGGCCGATCGCGATGCACAAGCGGCCGGACGGCACCTGGCCGCCCATGCCGAAGATCAACAACCTGGTGTTCCTGGACACCGAGCGGGGCGACGAGGAGGACGTCGCCGAACGGCGCATCATGACCGAGCTCAAGATCTACGGAATGCCCGACCTGATGCGGTCGCCCTACACGTCGATCTACTACTACTGGGCCGGCGCCGTGCTCAGCACCGCGAGTCCCGGGCTGTACCGCTACCGCCTCGTCCTGGAGCTGGAGCAGGACGGCACCAAGGAGAAGCTCTACCTGAACACCGTGAACCACGCGTCGCTGCGGGTCCTTCCGGTGTGAACCGGGCCGGGCGGACCGGGCCGACCGCGCCGGCCCGGTCCGCCCGGCTGCGGATCAGGCGACCGCGGGGTGGTACTCGGCGAGCCAGTCGCTGATGGCCAGCGCGCGCTCGATGGGGACGCGGTCGCGCTGGATGCTGGCCTTGCCGACGGGCCGGTCGAGCGCGGTCTTCACCGCGTCGAGGTCGAGGTAGTCGTGGACGGGAGCGGAGGAGTCGGCGGCGACGGCGCGCAGGCGCTCGCGGACGGCCCGCTCGTAGCCGGGGTTCTGGGTGGCGGGGTAGGGGCTCTTGCGGCGCCGGACGACGGAGTCGGGGAGCACGTCGGCGACCGCGCCGCGCAGCAGGCTCTTCTCGCGGCCGTCGTAGGTCTTGTGCGACCACGGCGTGTTGAACACGTACTCGACCAGGCGGTGGTCGCAGAACGGGACGCGGACCTCCAGGCCGACGGCCATGCTCATCCGGTCCTTGCGGTCGAGCAGCAGCCGGACCATCCGGGTGAGGTGCAGGTGGCAGATCTCCCGCATGCGCCGCTCGCGCGGCGAGGCGTCCGGCAGGTGCGGGACCTCGGTGAGCGCCTCGTGGTAGCGGTCGCGCAGGTAGGCGTCGGCGTCGCCGCGCAGGGACGGGTCGAGCAGGTCCAGGCCCTGGCCGAGCGCGGCGGACGTCCACGGGAACGCGTCGGCGCCGACCACGTCGGGGTCGTGGAACCAGCGGTAGCCGCCGAACACCTCGTCCGCCGACTCGCCGGACAGCGCGACCGTGGACTGCCGGCGGACCTCGGCGAACAGCAGGTACAGGGAACTGTCCATGTCGCCCATCGCGGGCAGGTCGCGGGCCCGCAGGACGGTGCGCATCGCCTCGGGGGAGGCGAGCTGGTCGTTGCCGAGGACGACGTCGGCGTGGTCGCAGCCGACGTGGGCGGCGACGTCGTGGACGTAGGGCCCGTCGGCCGTCTCGCGCATCTCGTCGGGGACGAACCCGCCGGTCTCGTCGACGAAGTCGACCGCGAAGGAGCGGACGTGGTCGCGGCCGAGGGCGCGGTCCGCGAGGGCGGTGAGCGCGCTGGAGTCCAGCCCGCCGGACAGCAGCGTGCACAGCGGGACGTCGGAGATGAGCTGCCGCTCGACGATGTCGTCGAGCAGCTCGCGGACGTGCCGGACGGTCGCCGGCACGTCGTCGGTGTGCTCGCGGGCGGTGAGCGCCCAGTACCGGCGGTCGGTGACGCCGCTGCGCGAGACGGTGACGGTGTGCCCCGGGACGACCTCGTACATGCCCTTGTAGATGCCGTGCCCGGGGGTCTTGGCGTTGGTGAGGAGCTCCAGCAGGCCCTCCTCGTCGACCCGCGCGTCGAAGAGCGGGTTGGCGAGGATCGCCTTGGGCTCGGAGCCGAACAGGACGCCGTTCTGCGTGGGAGCGTAGAAGAGCGGCTTGATGCCCATGCGGTCGCGGCCGAGGAGCAGTTCCTCGCGGCGGGCGTCCCACAGCGCGAACGCGTACATGCCGTTGAGGCGCTCGACGAACTCCGCGCCCCATTCGAGGTAGGCGTGCAGGACGACCTCGGTGTCGCTGCGGGTCCGGAACCGGTGGCCGCGTCCCTCCAGGTCGCGGCGCAGTTCGTGGAAGTTGTAGGTCTCGCCGCTGTAGACGAGGGTGGCGGGGCCCTCGGTCATCGGCTGGACGCCGCCCTCGACGTCGATGACGGCGAGGCGGCGGTGGCCGAGCGCGGCGTGCGGGCTCGTCCAGAGCCCTTCATCGTCGGGCCCGCGCAGGGCCATGGTGCGCGTCATCGCGAGCGCGGTCGCGTGTTCCCTGGTGAGGTCCCGTTCGTAGTCCACCCATCCGGTGATGCCGCACATAATGTCCCTTCTGACATGTGCGTCGTACAGCTAACCGTCCTTCCTTACCGCGTTTGACAGGAAACAAATCTGTAACGAACCTCACCGCCGCCCGCCCTTGCCATCGCGCCGGAACCGGTGGCCCGCCGGTCAGGCGGCCCCGTTCCACAGGTCGGGCCCGAACACCTCGTAGTGGACGCGCTCTTCGGACACGCCCGCCTCGATCAGCCCGCGCCGGACGGCCCGCATGAACGGGATCGGCCCGCACATGAACACCCGCGCCTTCGGCGGCAGCGGCAGCGCGGCCACGTCGACCCGGCCCGGCCGCACGTCCGCGTCTGCGTCGTTGCCCGCGCCGTCGAGGTCCTCGTACCAGGTGATCTGCCGGAAGCCGGGGATCCGGGCGCCGGCCTCGGCGATCTGGGCGCGCAGCGCGTGTGTCCGGACGCTGCGGTCGGCGTGCACCGCCAGCACGCGCCGGCCCGGCCGCCCGGCCGCCACGTGGTCGATCATCGCCGCGGCGGGCGTGATGCCGATCCCGGCGCTGATGAGGACGAGCGGGTCGCCGTCGTCCTCCATCACCACGTCGCCGAACGGCGCGGACATCTCCAACTCGTCGCCGGGCCGCACCGCCTCGTGCAGGAACGTCGACACCGCGCCCGCCGGCGAGGCGTCCTCCGCGCGCACACGGCGGACCGTGATCTGCAGGACGCCGTTCCCCGCGGCGCGCGACAGCGTGTACTGCCGGGGCTGGCGCAGACCGTCCGGCAACGTGACCGCGACGCTGACGTACTGGCCGGGACGGTGCGCCGGCACCTTCCCGCCGTCGGCCGGTTCGAGGACGAGCGACACGACGTCCTCCGCCTCGTCCACCCGGTCCACCACGCGCCACGTCCGGTAGGCGGCGCCGGCGGAGCAGCCGGCGTCCTGGTAGAGCCGGGCCTCCTCAGCGATCAGCAGCGTCGCGAACAGCCAGTACACCTCGGACCAGGCGGCGTGCACCTCGGGCGTCACCGCGTCGCCGAGCACCTTCGCGACGGCCTCCAGCAGGTGCCGGCCGACGACCGTGTACTGCTCAGGGCGGATGCCGAGCGAGGCGTGCTTGTGGGCGATGCGCGACAGCATCTGCTGGAACGGGGCCGCGGACTCCTCGCTCACCAGGTGCTGCGCGAACGCGGCGACCGCCCCGGCCAGGGCGCGCCGCTGCTCGCCGTTGGCCTGGTTCCCCCGGTTGAACAGGTGCAGCAGCTCCGGGTGGGCGGCGAACATCGCGTCGTAGAACTCGCCGGTGATCTCGGCCCCGTGCGCCGCCACCGCGGGGATGGTGGCGCGCACGGTCGCGGCATGGTCGGACGAGAGCATCATGTGCCTTCCTCTGGCTCGGAGGGCGCGCCGGCGGGGGCCGGCGACGCCAGGGACAGCAGGATCGGTTCGGGGGGATCGGACACCAGATCGCGCAGGAGCACCTGGTCGAGCGAGGCGAGGAACGCCTCCTGCGCCGCGCGCAGGGCGCCGCGCAGCCGGCAGCCGCCGCGCAGCGGGCACGGCGGGTGGTCGCAGTCGACCACCTCGCCGGGCCCCTCCAGGACCCGGACGATCTCCCCGACGGAGGTGCCGGGGGCACAGGCGGCCAGCACGACGCCGCCGCCCCGGCCGCGCGCGGTCTCCACCAGGCCGTGCCGCCGCAGCCGCTGGACGATCTTGGCCATGTGCTGCGGCGGGACCCGCAGCCGGGCCGCGAGGTCGGCCGCCGAGCGGCGCTCGTCTCGGGCTCCGAGCAGCATCAGCGCGCGGAGCGCCAGGTCCGTGGAGTGGGTCAGGTGCACGGCCCGATCCTAGGTTTGAATCGGAATCTGAAAGTCCTATTAAGGGTGTGCGCCTCGCCACACCACCCGCCGCGACCGGGCGGGCACGCAATTGCCGACTCGCTCAGTAGGAAATCTGGTGCCATTCTTGGGGGCATGCCTCGCACCATCGATGAGATCCTCGCCGCCGCCCGCGAGCGGCTGGAACGGCTCGACCCCGGCGCGGCGCACGCCGCGGCCCGCGACGGCGCGGTGCTGGTGGACATCCGCCCGGCCGCGCAGCGGGCCGCCGAGGGCGAGGTCCCCGGCGCGCTGATCGTCGAGCGCAACGTCCTGGAATGGCGGTTCGACCCGCGGTCGCGCGCCCGGCTGCCGCAGGCCACCGGGCACGACGTGCGCGTCATCGTGTTCTGCTCGGAGGGCTACACCTCCAGCCTGGCCGCCGCGTCGCTGCACGACCTCGGCCTGGTCCGCGCCACCGACGTCGTCGGCGGCTTCAAGGCGTGGCGCGCGGCGGGCCTGCCGGCCACGGCGGGGAGTGACAGCGCGGGTTGAGCTCTTAACATCGGTGATGTTAACTTCCCCTCGACCCGCCGCGGCCGCGGCGTCCGGACGGAGGAGCCCAGCATGAGCAACCGGCAGCGGCGGGGGCCCGCGCAGCGCCAGGACGCGATCGCCGAGGCGGTGCTCGCGCAGGGCTCGGCGACGGCGGCGGAGCTGGTCGAGCGGTTCGGGGTCAGCCTGATGACCATCCACCGCGACCTGGACGAGCTGGAACGGCAGGGCATCGTCCGCAAGTACCGGGGCGGGGTCACCGCGCAGCGCTCCGGCGTCTTCGAGAGCAGCGTCGCCTACCGGAGCAAGTCGATGCGCGAGGAGAAGGAGGCGATCGCCGCCGCGGCGGCGGAGCTGGTCGAGCCCGGCATGGCGATCATGCTGGACGACTCCACCACCGCGCTCGCGCTCGCCCGCCGGATCAAGGACGCCGGCCCGCTGACGATCGTCACGAACTTCCTCGACTGCCTGAACCTGCTGGCCCCGGTGCAGGGCGTCCGGCTGATCGCGCTGGGCGGCGACTACGACCCGCTGCACAACTCGTTCATGGGCGTCTCGTGCGTCGAGGCGATCGAGGCGCTGCAGGTCGACATGTGCTTCGTGTCGACCTCGGCGGTGTCGGCCGGCAACGCCTGTCATCAGGAGCAGCGGGTCGTGGTGGTGAAGCGGGCCATGCTGCGCAGCGCCGTCCGCAACGTCCTGCTGGTGGACCACACCAAGCTGGGGCGCACCGCGCTGCACCGCGTCGCGCCGCTCGGCGAGTTCGAGCGCGTCATCACCGACGACGGCGCCTCCGCCGCCGCGCTCCGCGAGCTCGACCGGCACAAGGTCGAGTACGGCGTCGCCGCGCGCGCCTGACGGCGGGCTCCGCCGCGTCTGAGAGCCGGTCTCCGCTCGTCCATCATGTGATGGGCGATGTTAGAACGAACACCACGATCGCCCATGCCGCCAAGAGGCCGTGCACGGTCGATATCGACTTGTGACCTGCGCGTTCCGGCGGCCGGCCGGCGACCGGTTCGCGCTCGTGGATGTTAATTAACGCTGCAGTATTGACACTTCTAACGTTCCTGGTGTTACGTTCTCACCGCGACGGCCGCCGCGGCCCCGGCTCGGCCGGCCGCCGCGCTGGATCGGTCGCCCTTTCATCGCGGGCGCAGCACCGAGGAGACCTCAGTGAAGAAGCTTTCCCTCCGGACCGCCGCCGCGGCCGGCGCGGCCCTCGCCGTGCTCGCCCCCGCCGCGGCCTGCTCGTCCAAGAGCGCGGGCTCGACCGGCGGCGACGCGAAGAACGCCAAGATCGCGTTCCTCATGCCGGACATCGCCTCGACCCGCTACGAGCTGTACGACGCGCCGCTGTTCAAGGCGAAGATGAAGCAGCTGTGCGGCGGTTGCCAGGTGCTCTACCAGAACGCCGGGGCCGACGCCTCCAAGCAGCAGCAGCAGGCGAGCTCGGTGCTCGCGCAGGGCGCCAAGGCCATCGTGATCGACCCGGTCGACTCGGCCGCCGCCGCGTCCATCGTCCGGATGGCGCAGTCCCGCAAGGTCGCCGTGATCGCCTACGACCGGCCGATCCCCGCCGCCAAGGCCGACTTCTACGTCTCCTTCGACAACGAGAAGATCGGTGCGATGATCGGCCAGTCGCTGGTCGACCACCTGAAGCAGGCCAAGGCGAAGGGCGGGATCCTGGAGGTCAACGGCTCGCCCACGGACGCCGCGGCGAACCTGATCAAGAAGGGCATCCACAGCGCGGTCGACCCGTCGGGGTTCAAGCTGCTCGCCGAGTACGACACCCCCGGCTGGGAGCCGGCCAAGGCGCAGGACTGGGTGAGCGGCCAGATCAGCAAGTTCGGCGGCCAGATCGCGGGCGTCGTCGCCGCCAACGACGGCACGGGCGGGGCCGGCGTGGCCGCGTTCAAGGCGGCCGGGAAGCCGGTCCCGCCGGTCACCGGCAACGACGCCGAGCTCGCCGCCGCGCAGCGGATCGTCAACGGCGACCAGTACAACACGATCTCCAAGCCCATCAAGATCGTCGCGGAGGCCGCGGCGGAGGCGGCGAACGAGCTGGTCAAGGGCGAGAAGCCGAAGGCGAACGCCACCCTGTTCAACACCCCGTCGCAGCTGTTCACCCCGACCGTGGTGACCCGGGACAACATCGCCACGGTGCTGCTCGGGCCGGGCGGGGCGCTCAAGGCCTCCCAGGTCTGCACGGCCGAGTACGCGGCCGGCTGCACCCAGCTCGGCATCAAGTAGCCGCCCGCGCGAGCGGCGGCAAGGCACCAGGCAACGATCCACGAAGGTCGGTCATGTCACCAACGCCCACCCCAACGGCCCCCGCCCCGGCCGCCGCGAAGGACGGCGCGCTGCTGTCGCTGCGCGGCATCAGCAAGTCCTTCGGCGCGGTCGCCGCGCTCACCGGCGTCGACCTGGACGTCGCGGCGGGAGAGGTCGTCGCCCTCGTCGGCGACAACGGCGCCGGCAAGTCCACGCTGGTGAAGGTCCTGTCGGGCGTGCACCCGGCGGACGCGGGGACCGTCACCTTCCAGTCCCGGGAGGTGGCGGTCCCGAGCCCGGCCGCGGCCCAGCAGCTCGGCATCGCGACCGTCTTCCAGGACCTCGCGCTCTGCGAGAACCTGAACGTCATCGAGAACCTGTTCCTCGGCCGCGAGCTGCGGGCGCTGCGGCTGGACGAGGTGGCGATGGAGGTCCGCTCCCGGGAGCTGCTGCGCCAGCTGTCGGCGAAGATCCCGTCGGTGGAGGCGCCGGTCGCGGCCCTGTCGGGCGGGCAGCGCCAGACGGTGGCGATCGCCCGGTCGCTGCTCGGCGACCCGAAGGTCATCATCCTGGACGAGCCGACCGCCGCGCTCGGCGTCGCGCAGACCGCCGAGGTGCTGAACCTGATCGAGCGGCTCCGCGAGCGCGGCCTCGGCGTCATCATGATCAGCCACAACATGGCGGACGTGAAGGCGGTCGCGGACCGCGTCGCGGTGCTGCGGCTCGGCCGCAACAACGGCGTGTTCGACGCGGAGACGACCTCGGCCGAGGAACTGGTCGCGGCGATCACCGGCGCGAGCGACAACGTCGTCAGCCGCCGCTCCAAGCGCACCCGCCCGGCCGGCGACGAGCCCGCCACCGAGCCCGGCGACGAATCCGGCGTTGAATCAGACAGCGCGCCCGGTGGGCCCGCCGAACCGATCGCGATGACGAAGGGGGACGGCGATGAGTGACGTCACCACGGCGCCGCCATTGGAGCAGGCGCCGGCGGAGGAACCGCAGGACCGGGGCCTGCGCGCCACCCTCACCGGCATGGCCGACCGGGTGCGCGGCGGCGACCTCGGCGTGTGGCCGGTCGTCGCGGGCCTGGTGGTCATCTGGACCGTCATGCAGATCCTGAACCCGGTGTTCCTGTCCAGCGCGAACCTGGTGAACCTGGCGATGGAGTGCGCGCCGGTCGGGGTGATCGCGCTCGGCGTGGTCTTCATGCTGTTGGTCGGGCAGATCGACCTGTCGGTCGGCTCCATCAGCGGGCTCAGCGCGGCCGTCACCGCGGTGCTGTTCGTCGACCAGGGGATGCCCGCGGTGGTCGCGATCGTCGCGGCGGCGGCAGCGGGCTGCCTGATCGGCTGGTTCTACGCGCAGGTGTTCAACCGGCTCGGTGTGCCGAGCTTCGTCATCACCCTCGCCGGCCTGCTCGGCTTCCTCGGCCTGCAACTGTGGATCCTCGGCGCGAAGGGCTCGATCAACCTGCCGTTCGACTCGTGGCTGGTGACGTTCGCGCAGCTCGACTTCGTCCCGGCGTGGCTGGCGTACGTCCTGGTCGCCGCGGGCGCCGCCGCGTTGTACTGGACGGGGCACGCGCGGGCGGTGGCGCGCCGCAAGGCCGGCCTGCCCGCCACCACCGAGCAGACGCTGCTGCTGCGCAGCGCGGTCCTGCTGGTGGGCCTCGCGGTCGCCGTCTGGTACCTCAGCCGGGACCGGGGCGTCGGCTGGATGTTCGTCCTGTTCCTCGGCCTCGTGCTGGCGATGCACTACGTCCTGTCCCGGACGAAGTACGGCAAGTCGGTGTACGCGGTGGGCGGGAACGTCGAGGCGGCCCGCCGCGCCGGCATCAACGTCAAGGCGGTCTACACGTCGGCGTTCGTGGCGTGCACGACGCTCGCCGCCGTCGGCGGGATCCTCGCGGCGGCCCGGCTCGCCGCGGCGAACCAGAGCAGCGGCGGCGGCGACGTGAACCTGAACGCGATCGCGGCGGCCGTCATCGGCGGGACGAGCCTGTTCGGCGGGCGCGGCAACGCGTTCGCCGCGCTGCTCGGCATCGTCGTGATCCAGTCGATCTCCAGCGGGCTGACGCTGCTGAACCTCGACTCGTCCTACCGGTTCATGGTCACCGGCGCGGTGCTGCTGCTGGCCGTGGCGCTGGACTCGGTCGCCCGCCGGTCGCGGCGGACGCACGGCCGCGCCTGACCCCCTGTTTCCGCACCCCACGGGAGAGCTGATGGCGGTCGTCTGCGTCGACGCGGGCACCACGATGATCAAGGCGGTCGGGTACGCCGAGGACGGCACGGAGCTGGCCGTCGTCCGCCGGCCCACCGCGGTGTCCCGGCCCGCACCCGGCCGGGCCGAGCAGGACATGGGCGAGGTCTGGGACGCGGTGGCGGGCGCGGTGCGCGAGGCCGCCGCCCAGGTCACCGCGATGGGCGCGGCCGTGGACCTGCTCGCGCTCACCGCGCAGGGTGACGGCTGCTGGCTCGTCGACTCCGCCGGGGCGCCGACCGGCCCGGCGATCCTGTGGAACGACGGCCGCGCCGCCGCGATCGTCGAGGAGTGGGCGCGCGCGGGCGTCATCGCCGAGGCGTTCCGCGCGAACGGATCGCTGCCGTTCCCAGGGTTGCCCAACGCGATCCTCACGTGGCTGCGCGAGCACGACCCGGACCGGCTCGCCCGGTCCGCTGCGGCCCTGACCTGCGGCGGCTGGATCTTCGCGCGGCTCACCGGGCGCATCGCGGTGGACTCCTCGGACGCCTCGGCGCCGTTCATGGACGTCCGCGAACGCGCGATCTCCCGCGACCTGCTGCGCCTCTACGGCATGGAATGGGCGTCGGCGCTGCTGCCGGATGTGCTCGGCGACGACGAGCGGGCAGCCCCGCTGACATCGGACGCGGCGGACGTCCTCGGCCTGCCCGCGGGCATCCCGGTCGTCCTCGCGCCCTACGACATCGCCTCCACCGCGATCGGTGCGGGCGCGGTCGGCACCGGGCAGGCGTGCACGATCCTCGGCACGACGCTGTGCACCGAGATGGTCGTGGACGAGCCGCGCCTGGACGGCGAGCCGTCCGGGTTCACGGTGGCGATGGGCCTGCCGGGCCGGTGGCTGCGGGCGTTCCCGACGCTCGCGGGCGGCCAGGTCGTCGACTGGGCCCGCCGGATGCTCGGCCTCGGCGACGACCCGTCCGCGCTGTCCGCGCTGGCGGCGCAGTCTCCGCCCGGTGCCTGCGGCCTGGTCTTCCTTCCCTACCTGTCGCCCGCCGGCGAGCGCGCCCCGTTCCTGGACCCGCGGGCGCGCGGTGCCTTCCACGGGCTCACCGTCGAGCACGAGCGCGCCGACCTGGCCCGCGCCGTCCTGGAAGGGCTCAGCCTGGTCGTCCGGGACTGCCTGGAGGCGGCCGGGACCCGCCCGACCGAGCTGCGGGTCAACGGCGGCGGCTCGGCGAGCGCGTTCTGGCTCGGCATGCTCGCGGATGTGACCGGCGTCCCGGTCGTCCGGTCCGCCGACACCGAGGCGGGCGCGCGCGGCGCGTTCATCGTCGGTCTGCTGGCCACCGGCCGCGCCAAGGACGCGCGGGAAGCGGTCGACCAGTACGTCCACCCGGGCGAGGTCTACGAACCCGATCCCGCGCGGGCCGCGCACTACGCGCAGACGTACCGGGACTTCCTGGACATCCGGCAGGCCACCGCGCCGGCCTGGCCCACGCTCGCCGCCCTGCGCGAGCGCGGGGGTGAGCGGTGACCGCCGAACCTGTCTGGGTCGGCGTCGACCTCGGGACGCAGAGCGTCCGTGCCCTGGCCGTCACCGCGACCGGGCAGGTCGCGGGCAGCGGGACGTCCCCGCTGGCGGGCCGGCGCGACGGCCCGCGCCACGAGCAGGACCCGGAGCAGTGGTGGACGGCCGTCGCCGCGGCCTGCCGCGAGGCGCTGGCCGACGTCCCGGCGGGCGCGGTGCAGGCCGTCGCGGTGGACGGCACGTCCGGCACCATCCTGCTGACCGACCGCGACGGCCGGCCCCTGACCCCGGCGCTGATGTACGACGACACCCGCGCCGCCGGCGCGGTGGAGAAGATCAACGAGGCCGGCGGCGAGGTGTGGCGCAGGCTCGGCTACCAGCGCATGCAGCCCGCCTGGGCGCTGCCCAAACTGCTGTGGCTGCTGGAGCACGGCCCGGCCCTGCCGGACGGGGCGCGCCTGGCGCACCAGGCCGACTTCGTGAACCGGCGGCTGACCGGGCATCCCGTTGCCGCCGACCTCAGCAACGCCCTCAAGACCGGCGCCGACCTCATCGCCGAGGCCTGGCCGGCGGACGTCCTCGACGCGCTCGGCGTCCCGGCCGGTCTGCTCCCCGAGCTGGAACGTTCCGGCACCCCGCTCGGGGCCGTCTGCGCCGAGGCCGCCGCCGCGACCGGCCTGCCGGAGGGGACGCCCGTGGTCGCGGGCGCGACCGACGGGTGCGCAGCCCAGCTCGGCACCGGCCGCCTCACGGCCGGCTCGTGGAACTCCGTCCTCGGCACGACCCTCGTGCTCAAGGGCGTCACCGACGGCCTCGTCCAGGACCCGTTCGGCGTCGTGTACTCCCACAAGGCACCGGACGGGCGGTGGCTGCCCGGCGGCGCGTCCAGCACCGGCGCCGGCGCCCTCACCCGCGACTTCCCCGGCCGCGACCTCGCTGATCTCGACCGCCGCGCTGCCGCCCGCGAACCCGCGACCGCGCTGACCTACCCGCTCGTCGGCGCGGGGGAGCGGTTCCCGTTCGTCGCGCCCGACGCCCGCGGGTTCACCCTCGGCGAGACCGGCGACGAGGCCGACGCCTACGCCGCCGTCCTGCAGGGGGTCGCCTTCATCGAACGGCTCTGCTTCGACCACCTCGACCTGCTCGGCGCCCCGACCGGCGGCGACCTCACCCTCACCGGCGGCGCCGCCAAGTCGCGGTACTGGTGCCGGTTGCGCGCCGACGTCCTCGGCCGGCCGGTCGTCCTGCCCCGCCAGGCCGAGCCCGCGCTCGGCGCCGCCGTCCTGGCCGCGTCGCCCGGCCGCGACGTCGCGGACGTCGCCGCGTCGATGGTCGCCGTCGCGGCCACCGTCGACCCGAGCCCGGAGAACGCGGGCGGGTTCGACGACGCCTACCTGCGCATGGTCGACGAACTGGAAGGACGCGGATGGCTCCCCGCCCCGACCGCCGCCCACGCACGGACGAGGACGGCCCGATGACGCGGCTCGTCCTGGTCCGCCACGGCGAGACCGAATGGCACGCCGAGAACCGCTACGCCGGCATCAGCGACGTCGCGCTGACACCGCGCGGCCTGGAGCAGGCGCGGCTGCTCGGCGCATGGGCGCGGACCGCCCGCCCCGACGCCGTCTGGTGCTCGGACCTGAGCCGCGCCCGGATCACCGCCGAGCCGGCCGCCAAGGCGATCGGCGCGGACCCCGCCGTCGACGCGCGGCTCCGCGAACTCGACTTCGGGCGCGCCGAGGGCCTCACCCGCGAGGAGATGGCGCGCGCGTTCCCCGACGCGCTGCGCGCCTTCCACGCCGACCCCGTCGCGGACCACCTGCCCGGCGGCGAGGACCCGGAGGCCGCGGCCGGCCGCTTCACCGACTGCCTGCACGACATCGCCGGACGGCATCCCGGCGGCCGCGTCCTGGTCGTCGCGCACTCCACCGCCCTCCGGCTCGCCCTCTGCCGGCTGCTGGGGCTGCCGCTCAAGGACTACCGGCGGCGGTTCCCGTCGCTGGGCAACTGCGCACTGACCGAGATCCGGCTCCGGGACGGCGACGCCGCCCTCCTGGAGTTCAACACCGCGATCGAAGGATCGCTCGTTCCCTGGAGCCTGCAATGACGACCCGCGTCCTCGCGGCCGGTGACCTGTTCGTCCGCAACCGCCTGTTCATCGACGCGCTGCGCGCCGCCGCCCCCGGCGAGCTGGAGTTCGCCGAGCTCACGCTGCCGTGGCCGGTCGAGCCGTTCGGGCGGGTCGCCGAGGTGGACGAGGCGTCCGGCACCGAGGAGCGGCTCATCGAGGCGCTGCGCGGCGCGCGGATCTGCGTCACCCAGATGGGGCCGCTCACCCGGCGCGTCCTGGAGGCGTGCCCGGACCTGGAGCTGTTCGGCATCAGCCGGGGCGGGCCCGTCAACGCCAACCTCGAAGCGGCCACCGAGCACGGCGTCGCCGTCTGCTACGCGCCCGGACGCAACGCCGGCGCCACCGCCGAGCACACCCTCGGGCTGATCCTCGCCGCCGTCCGCCGGATCCCGCAGACCCACGCCGACCTGGTCGCGGGCCAGTGGCGCGGCGACTACTACCGCTACGACGACGTCGGCGTCGAGCTGCTCGGCAGCACCGTCGGCCTGGTCGGCTGCGGCGCCGTCGGCCGCCGCGTCGCCCGGATGCTGGCCGCGCTCGGCGCGAAGGTCCTCGTCCACGACCCGTTCCTGGACGACCTCGGCGACCTCGCCGACGTCGCGGAACTGGTGCCGCTCGACGACCTGCTGGCGCGCGCGCAGATCGTCTCCCTGCACGCCCGCGCCACCCCGCAGACCACCGGGATGATCGGCGCCGCGCAGATCGCCGCGATGGCGCCGGGCTCGATCATCGTCAACTGCGCGCGCGGATCGCTGCTGGACTACGAGGCCGCGTGCGACGCGGTGGAGTCCGGGCACCTGTTCGCCGCCGCGTTCGACGTCTTCCCCGAGGAGCCGATCCCGGCGGGCTCCCGGCTGCTGACCACGTCGAACATCATCGTCACCCCGCACCTGGCGGGCGCCAGCAAGCAGACCGCCGCCAACGCCGCCCGCATCATCGCCGAGGACGTCGGCCGCCACCTGCGCGGCGAACCGCTCCTGCACTGCGCCAACCCCGGCGTGCTCGACATGCCGCGACCGGTCTGACCCCGCCGCCGCTCCCGAGACTCCCCGCGCAACCCCCACCACGAGGAGGCACGATGCACGCATCACCACCCCCCGCCGAGACCCCGTTCACCCGCCGCGCGGCGCTCGGCTTCGCGGGCGCCGCCGCACTCGCCGGCGCCGCCGCGCTGGCCGGTCCGGCCCGCCCCGCCGCCGCGGCCGAACGCTCCTCCACCTTCGACCTGGTCTTCGACGTCCCCGACACCGGCAACATGCAGGGCCTGGCCTACCGGCGCGGCCGCTTCTACGTCGGCTTCGACGTGGGCGGCGGCAAGGGCGTCATCCGCGAGTACGACGGCGACGGCACGAAGATCAAGGAGAGCGCGCCGCTCGACGTCGGGCACGCCGCCGAGGTCAGCGTCCGCGACCGCGACGGCCTGCTCTACGTCGCGACCGGCGGCGGCACCAACCCCACCAAGGTGAACGTCGTCGACTGGACGGGGGAGCCGCGCATCGTCCGCACCATCGACTTCGGCTCAATCGGCAATTCCGGGCTGGTCGCGGTGGACAACAAGCGCGACGGGCTGCTGGTCCACGCCGGACCGGGCGACAACGGCCCGTTCGTCTTCGCCTTCACCGACCTGGACGGGAATGTCCGCTCGACGTTCCCGCTCGGCTACCAGGGCGTTCCGCAGGGCCTGGAAATGTCCGGCGACAAGGTCCTCTACTACACCAACAACACGATCACCGTCCTGGACCGGTCCGGCACGATCCTGGAGGCGATCACGATCCCGCTGACGGGCGAGAGCGAGGGCCTCGCCGTCGCGCCGGCCGGCCGGGGATCCCGCGTGTTCGTCGGCTACAACAAGCCCAACCGCGTCTACGCGATGAAGCCCGTGTTCCGCTGACAGACCAGGCGCGCGGCCGGGTCCGTCCGTACCTCCCAGCCCGGCCGCGCGCCTTCCCAGCGGAGATTCCGCAGGCGCGGGAAACTTTTCCCCCTGCGATCGTTCCAATTTCGGTGGCATTTGTAAGATGAGGTGACAGGGTGCGTTCGGCGCAGGCGCGGATACGGCCGATACACGGTCAGATTAGTGATCATCTCCCTCGCCTTATCGGAATCCGATAAAATGCGAGCCTCTTTCTGATCCGCTCTTTGCTTTCCGGGATCACTCGGGTATGAACACATTGTGTTCGGTGCGGTCATGGCGGGCGTCCGCCGGCCGCGCTCAGGGGGCCGCACGCGGGCGACCCCGCGCGCGGAGGCAGGAAACCCTCTCCGAGGAGGAACCCCGTGAAAGCTCCCGCCCGATCCGTCCCGCTCGCCCGGCTCGCCGTCCCGGCGGCCGCCGCGTGCGCCGCGCTCGCGCTGGCGGCCGGCCCCGCGTCCGCCGCCACCACCACGATCCACCAGGACACCGCCACCGGCGCGCCCTACGCCGGGAACTGGCAGATCGCCACCGTCGGCACGCTGAACTTCTCCACCAGCTTCCTGGGCATGAACGTCACCGGCACCTGCGACAGCGCGCAGATGCAGGGCACGACCACCTCCGCCGGCACCGGTGAGCTGACCGCCGCCTCCATCGGCGCGTGCCACACCTCCAACGGGTTCAGCTCGCCCGCCACCGACCTGGACCTGGGCGGCGTCTCCGACCGGTCCGGGCAGATCTCCTATGACCCCGTGCAGGGCGGGCGCGACGGCGTCATCGCCATCGGCGGCGACCTGCGGATCAGCCTGAAGGGCCAGGTGCTCGGCATCACCGTCACGTGCATCTACGGCTTCCGCACCGGCGGGTCCGACGGGCTGACCTTCGACGTCTACAACCGCGACAACCCGAACCGGCCGCTGTCCGACGACGATCTGCAGGGCAAGTCCGACAACATCCAGCTCGTCCGCGAGTCCGGCAGCAGCGGCGTCTGCCCGTCCAGCGGTACCGGCAGCGGCGCCGCCGTCGGCCGCGGCGAGAGCACGGCCGGTTCCGGGGTGTTCGACCGCAAGCTCTACCTGACCTCGTAGCCGGGCAGGGGTAGCGGCCGGGCCCCGGGGCCGGTGCAAGGGAGTGGTCTTCCACCTCGGCGCCCGGCCGCCCCCTGATCCTCGCGGTGCTGGGTCGCCGTGTCGGAGCGGCCGGGGGCGTACGGCCGGATCCTGCGGACGATTCGCGAGGACCTCGAGCCTAACCCCGCAGGTCAGCACGGGGTAATGACACAGCGCTTACAGTTGTTTCCCACCTGTGTCCAGATCCCGGGGTGGCTAAATCACCCGTTTCCGGTCATGTGCCCTGAATCACATCCGGGACTGTCACGCCCGCCGCGCCCGCCCCGTCCTGATGCCGTAACCGACATTCTCCCGGCCTCCGCGCCGGGACGGACATCAGGAGCCGTCATGCGAGTTCTCGTCGCCGGATCCACCGGAGTCATCGGCGCCCGGCTGATGCCGCTGCTCGAGGCCGTCGGACACGAGGCGGTCGGGCTGTCCCGCTCCGGCCGCGGCCCGGGCCGCACCCTCGCCGCCGACGCGCTCGACCGGGACGCGCTGTCCCGCGCCGTCCGCGAGGCCGCGCCCGACGCCGTCGTCAACCTGCTCACCGCCATCCCGGCCGCTCCCGACCCCAAGCACCTGGCCCGCGACTTCGCGCTCACCAACCGGCTGCGCACCGAGGGCACCCGCAACCTCTACGCCGCCGCCAGCGACGCCGGCGCCGCCCGGATCGTCGCCCAGGGCCTCGCCTACGCCTACCAGCCAGCGGACGGCCTCGCCGACGAGGACGCCCCGCTGTGGACCGAGCACACCCCGAAGCAGTTCGCGCCCGTGCTGTCCGCCCTCGTCGAGCTGGAGAAGGCGACCGCCGCCGCCGGCGGGCTGGTCCTGCGGTTCGGGCACCTGTACGGGCCCGGCTCCGCCTACGCGCCCGGCGGCTCGTTCACCGCCCAGGTCCGCGCCGGGAAGGTGCCCGTGGTCGGCGGCGGCCGCTCCGTCCTGTCGTTCACCCACGCCGACGACGCCGCCACCGCGATCGTCGCCGCGCTCGACAAGGACCTCACCGGCGCCCTCAACGTCGTCGACGACACGCCCGTCCCGATGGCGGACTTCCTCACCGGCTACGCCCGGATGCTGGACGCGCCCGCACCCCGGCACGTCCCCGCCGCGCTCGCCCGGCTCGCCGTCGGAGGCTGGGGCGTGGCCTTCATGAACGGGCTGCGCGGCGCCGGCAACGCCCGCGCCCGGCTCCGCCTCGACTGGCGGCCGCGCCACCCGAGCTGGGTGCACGGCATCGAGGCCGACAGCGCCGTCTCCCGCGACGCGGCATGATCGTCCGCATGGACGCACGGGAAGGCGCCGCCGGCGCGTTCGAGGAGCACCGCCCGCTGCTGCTCGGGCTCGCCTACCGGCTGCTCGGCAGCATGTGGGACGCGGAGGACGTCGTCCAGGAGGCGTACCTGCGGTGGACCAGGACCGACCCCGCCGAGGTCGAGACGCCCCGCGCCTACCTGGTGACGATCGTGTCGCGGCTCGCCCTCGACCAGCTCCGCTCCGCCCGCGTCACCCGCGAGGCCTACACCGGGCCCTGGCTGCCCGAACCGGTGTCCGCCGCCGCGTTCGGGCCGCTGGAGACCGCCGAGATGACCGACACCCTCGCCTACGCCACCCTGCACCTGATGGAACGGCTCTCCCCGCCCGAACGGGCCGTGTTCGTGCTGCGGGAGGCGTTCGAACTGCCCTACGAGGAGATCGCCGGCATCGTCGGCGTCCCCACCGCGACGTGCCGCCAGCACCACCGCCGCGCGGCGGCGCGGCTCGCGGAGGGCCGCGACCGGTTCCAGCCGTCCACCGCCGACCACACCGAGCTGCTCGGCCGGTTCCTCGACGCCGCCCGCGGCGGCGACCTCGCCGCCCTCACCGGCCTGCTCGCCGAGGACGTGGTGGCCTGGAACGACGGCGGCGGCAAGGTCCGCGCCGCGCTGCGGCCCGTCCGGGGACGCGCCGCCGTCGCCGCGTTCATCGCCGGCCTCGGGTCCCGCTACGGCTTCGGCGAGGTCCGGATCGTCGAGGCCAACGGCGCGCCCGCGCTCTGGACGCACATCGACGGGCACGAGCAGCTGGCGGCGTTCAACATCCGTGATGGTCGCGTCCACGGGGTGTTCGCCGTCCTCAACCCCGACAAGCTCGACCGCGTCCGTCCCGCCTCCTGACCCCCGGCGCCGGCAGTCGGCACCGGGCGTCGGACAATGGGTGCGTGAGAGTCGTGGTCGTCTCCGACACCCACGCGCCACGGCGCTGGAAGACGTGCCCGCCGCGGGTGGCCGAGCACCTGCGCGGCGCCGACGTCATCCTGCACGCCGGGGACGTCTGCGTCGCCTCCGTCCTCGACGAACTCGCCCAGTACGCGCCCGTCCACGCCGTCCTCGGCAACAACGACGGCCCCGACGTCGCCGATTGGGGCGCCCCCGAGCGTCTCGAACTCGACCTCGGCGGCCTCGCCGTCGCGATGGTCCACGACAGCGGCCAGGCGCGCGGCCGCACCGCCCGGATGCGGCGCTGGTTCCCCGCCGCCGACCTCGTCGTGTTCGGGCACTCGCACATCCCGATGGACGAGTCCGGCGACGGCGTCCGGATCTTCAACCCGGGCTCGCCCACCGACCGGCGCCGCCAGCCGCACGGCACCATCGGCCTGCTCGACATCGCGGGCGGCCGGCTGAGCGCCGCGGAAATCGTTCCCGTCACCTGATCATCGGCGGGCACAATGGCCCCATGGACGGCGACGGCCCGGTGGAGCCATGGGCCGCTGGATGACGATCGGCCGGCACTCCTGGAGCGAGGTCCACGCGTTCCTCGACCACCCCCACGGCCTGCCGGGCGGACTGCGCCGCAAGGGCGTGCCCCGCGGGCCCGCGCCGGCCCGCGACGTCGTCATGGGCGGGCTCGTCCTGACCGGCGGATCGTCCCGCCTCGACGCGCCCCTGCTGCTGAGACCGGCGGGGGTGCGCGCCGTCGACGCCCACCTGCGCGGAATCGACCTGGACGCCCTCATTCAGAAGCGGCACCCGCTGCTGAAGGAGACCGGGCCGTACTCCTTCGGTGACGACGACGGAGGCGACATGGTCACCGACGGATCGCTCGCCCGCGACTTCGAGGTGCTCCGCGGCGTCTACGCGCGCGCCGCGGCGGGAGGCGACGCGGTCATCAAGGAGATCTTTTGAGACGATCGGGCTTGCGAGCCCGCATCTGCGAAGGGATCCCGGCATGACCGACCGCGTGACCGTGCACGTCCACGAGGGAGTCGCCGACGTGCGGCTCAACCGTCCCGACAAGCTGAACGCCCTCGACCTCGCGACCTTCGAGGCCCTCGCCAAGACCGGCGACGCGCTCGCCGCCGACTCCTCCGTGCGGGCCGTCGTGCTGTCGGGGGAGGGCCGGGCGTTCTGCGCCGGGCTCGACTTCTCCAACTTCGCCGCGATGGCGGGGGACGGCCCGTCCGGCGGCACGGCCTCCGACCAGGGACGGTCC
Source organism: Actinomadura napierensis (assembly GCF_039529375.1). Lineage (NCBI taxonomy): Bacteria > Bacillati > Actinomycetota > Actinomycetes > Streptosporangiales > Thermomonosporaceae > Actinomadura > Actinomadura napierensis. The sequence continues at coordinate 3,492 of NZ_BAAAMR010000016.1, read as the reverse complement.
AAGCGGCTGCTGTCCGACATCACCGACCGCGAGCCGGGCCGTATCACCAACCTCGGCCAGCAGGCCGTGCACACCTGGCATGAGCTGCCGCAGCCGGTGGTCGCCGCCGTGCACGGGCACGCGCTCGGCGGCGGGTTGCAGATCGCGCTCGGCGCCGACATCCGGATCGTCGCGCCGGACGCGCGGCTGTCGGTGCTGGAGATCCGCTGGGGCCTGGTGCCGGACATGACCGGGACCGCCGCCCTGCTGCGCCTCGTCGGCGAGGACGTGGCCAAGGAGCTGACGTTCACCGGACGCATGGTGTCCGGCGACGAGGCCGTCCGGCTCGGGCTGGCGACGCGCACCGCCGAGGATCCGCGCGCGGCGGCGTTCGAGCTGGCCCGCCGGATCGCGGGCAGCAGCCCCGACGCGATCCGCGGCGCCAAGCGGCTGCTCAACCGCGCCGCCGAGGGCGGCGACCTCGCCGGGCAGTACCTGGAGGAGTCCCGCGAGCTCGGCGCGCTGCGCGGCTCTCCCAACCAGGCCGAGGCCGTCCGCGCCTACTTCGAGAAGCGCCCGCCCGCCTTCACCGACCCCGCCTAGCGCCGCCGGGGGTGGGGCCGGGCATCGGGGCCGCGGCGCGGCACCGGTATCTTCTGCCGTCGTGATCAGGGCGTCCACCTGGTCGGACCCACCCCCGGAAGGCAAGCAGGCATGCCCCAAGAAGGACCGCGCCGGCACCCCGTCGACGAGGTGCTCCCCGCCCCCAGACTCGCCCTCTACGGCTTCCAGCACGTCCTGGCGTTCTACGCCGGCGCCGTCGTCGTGCCGATCCTGGTCGCCGGCGCGATCGGGCTGTCCCCGCAGCAGCTCGTCTACCTGATCAACGCCGACCTGTTCACCTGCGGGATCGCGACCATCGTCCAGTCCCTCGGCATCTGGAAGATCGGCATCCGGCTGCCCATCGTGCAGGGCGTCACGTTCACCGCCGTCGCCCCGATGATCGCGATCGGGCAGGGCGCGCAGAACGCCACCGCCGGGCTGCTGGCGATCTACGGCGCCACCATCACCGCGGGCCTGGTCACCCTGGTCGCCGCCCCGTTCCTCGGCCGGGTGCTGCGGTTCTTCCCGCCGCTGGTCACCGGCACCGTCCTGACGATCATGGGCCTGGTGCTGCTGCCGAACGCGCTCACCGACGCCGCCGGCGGCGCCGCGGCGAAGGCCGCCGGCAAGGACTTCGGCAGCTGGAAGCACCTGGTGTACGCCGGCGGCACCCTGCTGTTCATCATCGCCCTCTACCGGCTGCGGCGCCCGTTCCTCAGCAGCATCGCCGTGCTGCTCGGCCTCGTCGGCGGGACGGTCGTCTCCTACGCGCTCGGCGACACCGCCTTCGACCAGGTCGGCGAGTCCGACTGGTTCGGCGTCACCACGCCGTTCCACTACGACGCGCCCACGTTCCACATCGGCCCGATCATCGCGATGCTGCTGGTCATGATGGTCACCGTCGTCGAGACGGTCGGCGACTCCAAGGCCACCGGGGAGATCGTCGGCAAGGAAGTCACCGACGCCGACATCACCCGCGCGCTGCGCGCCGACGGCCTGTCGACCTTCCTCGGCGGCTCCCTGAACGCCTTCCCCTACACCTGCTTCGCGCAGAACGTCGGCCTCGTCCGGCTCACCGGGGTCCGCAGCCGGTTCGTGGTCGTCGCGGCGGGCGCCGTCATGATCGTGCTCGGCCTGTTCCCGAAGGCCGCCGCCTACGTCGCGTCCATCCCGCCGGACGTCCTCGGCGGCGCCGCCGTCGCGATGTTCGGGATGGTCGCCGTCGTCGGCATCCAGACCCTCGGCAAGGTCGACCTGCGGCAGGAGCGCAACGCCCTGGTCGTCGCCGTCAGCATCGCGCTCGCGCTGCTGCCCACCGTCGTCCCGCAGTTCGGCGAGAACATGCCGAAAGACGTCGCCGCGATCCTCAACAGCGGCATCACCGTGGGCAGCATCAGCGCCATCGTGCTGAACCTCGTGTTCAACGTCTTCACGCGCACGCCCTCGGAGGAGGAGGACGCCGCCGTCCCGCCCACGGAACCGGCCACCACGTCCTGACCCGGCACGCGGGCCCCGCGGCAGGTGGTGCGACCGCCTGCCGCGGGCCCCGTCCAGTCAGTTCCAGAAGGCCGCGATGCTCGCGGCGATCGCCCTGCCCTGTGCAAGCCCCGCCTGGGCCGACGGCGTCCGCGTCGCCGGGTCCAGCGGGTCGGCGCCGAAGGCCTGCTGGGACGCCTCGTCCGGACGGATCACCTCGACCCGTCCGCCCTCCCGCGTCATCGCAGCGATCTCACCCTCCAGATACGGGTCCTCCATCGGCGCGATCAGCAGCACCCGCTCGTACCCGGCGGCCAAGGCGAGATTGTTGGCCGAGTACACGCCGCCGTCCACGTACCGGACGCCGTCGATCGTCACCGGCGGCCAGATCATCGGCACCGCGCAGCTCGCGGCGACCGCGTCCACCAGCCCCACCCCGGAATCGCGGTCCAGCACCCGCAGGTCACCGGTCAGCGCGTTCACGGCCGTCACGAGCAGCCTGCGGTCCGGCCACTCGTGCGAGGGGAGCCGCTCCTCGATCACCGCGCGCCGCTCCGCCTCGGGCACCGTGTCGGCCGCGAGTGCCCGCGCCCCCAGCCCCGACCGCACCGCCGCCGGATCCCCCTGGTGTTCGTAGGCCAGCTGCATCCAGGTCTCCATGACCGCGCTCACCGACGCCCCCACCGGCACCAGCTCCCGGTTCTGCAACGCGGGATCCGCCTGCCGGGCGTACAGCTCCTTCAACGGCCGCCCGCTCGCGACCTGAGCCGCCACCGCGGAGCCCGCCGAGGTGCCCACCAGCAGGTCGGCGCCGGTCACGTCCGCGCCCTCCTCGGCGAGGCCGGCCAGCAACCCGTTCAGCCAGGCGATGCCGGCGACCCCTCCGCCGCCGAGCACCAGCGCGTGTCCCTTGTCGCTCATACCCGTCCCTTCGTCGGTGAAGGACAGAGCGTAGGACCACGAAGATCCATTCCCTGTCGGCCCCTGTCCCGCGGCCTCTCCCAGGCGGTGTGCCGCCCCGGCCCCGCGCGCCGATTTGACGAGGCCGCGCGGACCACGTACGTTAACCCTTCGTCCCCCTAACGGATGCAGGACGCCCATGCGGCGGCCGGCCGATGGGGAAACCACCACTCAGCAGCCGACGCGGCTTCGCCGTGTCAGCCGTGCCGTGGTGGGGTCGGAGAAGGCCCGATTTTGCAAAACGAGCCGGATCTGATGAAATAGCTTCACCGCCCGGAAGGGACGCGCAAGCGGACCAGAAAGGCAATCGGAAAAGCCCGGAAATTGACACTCCGAGCGGATCTGATAAAGTAAGAGCAGTCGCCCCGGGGCGGGAAACGCGAAAGCGGGACCAGCACGGTGGGTGTCCGTTTCTTGAGAACTCAACAGCGTGTTAAAAGCCAGTGCCTTTATCGGTCCGGCCGGTTGGTCGGA